>JAUWCR010000209.1 GCA_030609215.1 Actinomycetes bacterium
AAAAGAGGTCATAATGTCACTTTATATGAAAAAGAGGGCCAGCTTGGAGGACAGTTATTTGCATCAAGTGTGCCAGATTTTAAGTATGAGTTTGGTGATTTGTTAAAATATTATATAGATGAAATTAATGATAGCAATGTAGAAGTAATCCTGAGCGGTGAGGTAACACCTGAGTTAATAAAACAAAACTCACCTGATGTATTAATTATTGCTATTGGAGGAGAACCTATTGTTCCAGAAATTCCAGGCATTAAAAAAGTGGATGCTGTTTCGGCTATCGATTGCTTGAAAAGACAGATTGATGTAAGAAATAAGAAAATAGTTATAATTGGTGGAGGAGAAGTAGGTTGCGAGACAGCTCTCTGGCTGAGACGAAAAGGGAATGATATTGCTATTATAGAAATATTGGATGAACTTATGAAGCTTGAGGAGATGAAGTATCATACTATGATTATGGAACGAATGTTAAAAGAAGAAAACGTAAAAATTTTTACAAATTCTGAAGTAGTGGAGATTTGTAAAAATTCAGTAAAGATAAAAGATTCTAAAGGAAATATTACAGAGCTTCCATTTGATGAGATAGTATATTCAACAGGATTAAAATCTAATACTGAAAAGATTAAAGAATTTAAAAGCCTCTGCAAGGAATTTTATATAATTGGTGATGCAAATGAACCAAATAAAATAAGAGAGGCAGTATTTGACGGAGATAGGGTAGGAAGATTAATTTAAAATAAATAATATTTTGTAATATAATAATATTTAAAATTTAAAAGTATTTTGAAAGTGATAAAGTGAAGATTATTGATATAACTGGTCCAATTTATGAAGGAATGTGGGAGTTTGGGTTTCCACATGGACATTTTAAATTATTACAATTAGATTATGAATATCTTGGACATAGGTACACACACGAAGGTTTTGAGGGACTTGTTGGTACGGCAGGGACTTTTATTCAGACAGGGGCAACTTATCATGGCTATAAAAAGTTTGGTCCAACGTATAAAATTCCTCTTAAAAGATTAGTAAATGTTGATGCATATATTTTACAGATACCTCTTAAAGAATTACAGGAAAGAGATGGTAGAAAAAGCATTCAACTAAAAGATATAAAAAGTGCAGAAAAAGAAGAAATACCTGAAGATGCTGCAATAATTGTTAGTACAGGATATAGCAAAAATTGGGAAAGAAATGATTTTGTAGATATGAGCCCTTTTTTTAAGAGAGATGCCCTGTATTATTTACTTGATAAGAGTCCTAATATTATAGCCTGTGATTTTCCAACCTGGGAAAATAAATTAAATCCTGAAAATAGCCTGGAAAGATTATTTAGCTCAGGTGCCATAGTGATGCCAAATTGTATTAATTTAGAAAAGATTAAAAGATATAAAGTAAAATTAATAGTACTTCCAATAAAAATATTAGACGTATGTGCGTGCCCCGTAAGAGCTATTGTAATTGAAGAGTAATGTAGAGTATTAAGATATAAAATATCATTTAATCTTATAGTGGGGGGGATAGAAATATTCTATGGCACTGTTTCCATTTTGAATAAAATATGAAATTGGTTTTTTTGTATACTGACAAATTTTAATTAATTCTTCTATATTAACAATTTTTTTACCATGCTCAATACGAGAAATAGTTGCATAACCAATTCCAGTTTTTTGAGAAAGATCTTTTAAGGTTAATTTTGCTAAAAACCTTGCTGTTCTGATTCTTTCTCCAATTAATTTTGAATCTAAAAAATTCATGTTGAGAATAATACCAAAATATAAAATAATCTTCAATAATTGTAAGAAAAGTATATTTTATTTTTTTTATAACAATTTAATTTGACATATATTTAATATTATGTAAAATATTTTCAGTATTGTAAAGTATTTTAAGTAAATAGAGCATATCTAACTAAAGATACAGGCAAAATAATAATTATTAAAGTCTTGAAATAATTTAGTAGTAAAGTAATCAGTCATATGAATCAGGTATTTGTAATTGGTTTAATAAAACAGTTCTTTTAAAAAATATTTTAAGATTTAAAAAATTAGATTATAATAGTGAATTATTAAAAAGGATATTATTAGGAGGTGATGATAAAGGATTTAATGTCATTTTATTAAAAGGAAGTAGTTTTTGAAAGGAGAGAAAATGAAAAAGATATCATTAATTCTGGTAATTGCTGTTGTAAGTATTGGAATGCTTGTAACTTTTTCTCTTAGCGGTTGTAAGGGTGCAGTAGAGGAAGCAGTTACAGAAGCAGTAGAGGAAGCAGTTGAGGAAGTTGAAGAAGCAGTAGAAGAAGCTGAAGAGGTAGCAGAAGAAGTTGTTGAAGAAGACATGGATGAGATAGATCCAAAAATAGTAGAGCTAAGACAGGGAATGGATGCATGGAGAACTGAAAACGTTCAGTTTAAAGGCCCTGGCGGACAGGATCCAACATGGGATACTGAACTATTTTTAACTAAAGGAGAAGTAGCAGAGATACAGGCTGGTAATTATAAAGCAGCTCTGGCAAGACATGGTTCTCAGGGCGAGTATACAGAAGCTATGTATGGCGGTTGCTTAGATTATCTTGAATATTTAGGGTTTGAAATTACTGCTGATGCTTCAGCGGAATTTGATGATGCTGCATTGATAAGCAATATTGAAAC
>JAUWCR010000157.1 GCA_030609215.1 Actinomycetes bacterium
AATGTCAATAGTAGTAGTTTTCCCTGCACCATTTGGACCTAAAAATGCAAATAGCTCACCCTCATTGACGTGAAAATCTACACCTTTTACAGCTTTAACATTTCCATAATTTTTTGTTAGGTTGCTAACATTTATTATATGTGATAAAGACATATTCCTTTCAAAAATTATTAATATCCAGAATTATAAGTGATAGTTTTAAACTGTAATATAATTGATTTTCCTAATATACACAGTGTTGTCTGAATGAATTATACAATATCCATACCCTATTACAATGAAAAAATTTGGTTTTTCACAGGCAATTATGTACATTCATCCAGTTTTATTCAAAATTAATTATAGCAATAAAAAACAAAATATTGGACAAACATAGTAAAACTATAAGTGATAAGGATGAGGTTAAGGATAAGAATAATTCTAAGGATATTAATACAGTTTTGGAATTTACGATAAAACATCAACACCAATATCTTAAAACCTTCAGATATTTCTTTTAACAGGTAATCAAGAAAATTTGAGGCAATAACAGATAATGATATCAAGCTATGGAGTTAAGTGTATCCTGTTTTTTACAAGCTTAAATATATCTTTTAAGTATTTTTAGTTCAACTCGGCTTATAGACTAACTCTGAAAAGTAATTATAAAAAAGTTATATGGAATATTAATAAAAGTATTAATAATATTAGTGATGATAAAGTGAGACTATTATGCTGCTATATGATTTCTGCCTCAGATTTCAACTTTTCTAATATGGATATGATTTCAAGATTGCTAGCCCAGTGCTCAAGGTAATCTATATTTAAAATTCCATACTGTAACTTGAAAATTTGTAGTTCTAATCAAATTCCAGTGAGAAATCAATTGCAGGTGCTGAATGAGTAATATAGCCTACTGATATTAAATCAATACCAGTCCTGCATATGTCTTCAAGGTTGTCTAAATTAACATTACCTGAAACTTCTATCAGGCAGGAATTACCTCTTTCTTTTCTTATTATTCCAGCAGCTTCATTAATCTGGCTGGTGTTCATATTATCTAACATGATTACATCTGCCATGCAGTTTATTGCTTCTTCTAATTCTATAAAAGTCTTTACTTCTACTTCAATTTTTAAACTGTGTGGAATTTTAGACTTTATTTTATTTATAGCTTTTTTAACTCCTCCTGCTGCTGCAATGTGGTTATCCTTTATAAGTATGCCATCAAAAAGACCAAATCTATGATTATAACCGCCTCCACACAATACTGCATATTTTTCAAGTTTTCTAAGAAGAGGTTTTGTTTTTCTTGTATCTACAATCTTTACATTATAACGGGAAGCTATAGCAGCAAACCTGTTGGTTGCTGTAGCTATTCCAGACATATGCTGAATGAAATTAAGGCAGGTTCTTTCTGCCTTTAGAATTGACAGTGTAGGGCCGTTTACCGTACAGATTTTATCCATATGCTTAAGACTGGCACCATCATTTTTTAGTTTATTGAGTTGCATACTTTTATCTATCTCTTCTAAAATATAACCAGTTATATCTATTCCGCACAGGGTTGCGCCATCTTTTTCCTTACAAACTATATGAGAGGATGTTTTATCATCAGGTTGTATTAAATATTTAGAGGTTATATCGCCATAACCTCCTAAATCTTCATCAATTGCAGCTCTTATTATATTTAGTATTTCATTTTTATAAATTTTGTTTTTAATTTCCATTCTTTATTATAACTTACTGAAATTATAATGTTTTAATAGTCTTTTATATAAAATAATACAATAAAATACTATTTTAAAATCTTAAAAGTGTCAAACTGACCTTCCCACCAGTTTAAAATGAATAACTTAATGTTTATATTTAGTTACAAGCTGGAGAAGTTTTACAAGAATAGCTGCTTTTTAAGAATTCAAAGAATCTTCCCATTTCTCTTATCAATAATACTTAGATAAAAATTAAGAAAGTTACCGTATAATGCCGAAAGATCAAAGTAAATTGTAAGGTTACCGTTATCTAAACTTGACAAAGTACATCTAAATATAATAAAATACACTAAAGTAATATTGGAGGTTCCTGTGTTAACAAAAGAAATTATGACTCCTGAGCAAGTAGCTGATTTTCTTCAGCTTAATCTAACTACTATATATCGCTATATAAGAGAAGGAAAACTTATTGCCTCTAAAATTGGCAGGCAGTATAGAGTTCCTAAAAATAGTGTCGACCTTCTATTAATAGCTAATATAATTCCAAAAGGGCTTAAGTTACGAAACTATAGCAGAGAAAAGATTAACGAATTTATTAAAGAAGATCAGTTAGACGAGGAAACAACTAAAAAGGCAGAATCACTCATTAGAGAACTTGGCATGAAAAAAGATGAAGATTAATAAAAAGACAAGACTCTTTTTTGATTCTTCTGTCTTAATAGCTGGGATAATTTCCCCCAAAGGAGGATCAGGTCTTATAATCAAAGCTTGTTTGGTTGGTGGCTTTACACCCCTTGTCAGTCAGGCTGTTTTTATTGAAGTGGAAAGAAACCTGACTGAGAATTTTTCTAAAAAGGCTCTTGGGTATTTTGATTATTTAGTTATTGATATTCAATGGACTCTTATTCCAATTCCTCCAGAGAAATTAATTTACCGTTACAGTAAAATAATAAATAAGAAGGATGCCCATGTATTGGCGGCTGCCATTACTGGAAAAAGTGATTTCCTTTTGACCTTAGATAGAAAGCATTTTATGACTCCAAGCCTTAAAATGGCCAATTTTGATTGTATTATTTTGACTCCAGGAGATTTTATAAAAAGATACTATTCTCTTCATGAGGACTTTCCGAAGATACCACCGCCTGGATATTGAGTTCTTGTTATCAGTTACACTTTCTGTTTGCTCTCAATCTATTTAGAAACGAATAAGAATATTAGGGCAGAGCTAATTCTACAGGCGCACTCAGATTTGCGTATCTATCTTCAACCTGTTCAATTTTATCAAATGATTGTCGAATCCCAAAATGGATCATTGGCACTTGTTCTCCATTTTTCATCATATTATTTAAGACAAATCAAGAAATTAGGTATGGTTTTTTTTAAAAATTAGCTGGCTTTTGGAATAAATCTTATATCCAGTTTAGTATTTAAAGCATCTGCAATTTTTTCCAACAATCTTAATGATGGATAAAAACTTCCGCTTTCAATTCTTGCTATATTTGATTGCTTCGTTTTAAGCAGATCCGCTAATTGTTTCTGTGTTAGATTATTTTTCCTTCTTAAATCAATCAGCTGCAACTTTATTTTATATTCCATCTCCAGTTTGTCGTATTCTTCTTTAATCTTTGGATTTTCTTTAAACATTTCCTTTTTAAATTCTTTTAAATCCATTTTTAAATAATAACATACATGTTATTATTTATCAAGTGTTATTAATTATTAACTGGAATTTCACTATAAGAGTTTAAAAAGCAGCTAAAATTATTGGTGAAAAAAATTACTTAAATTTTTACAAATTGATAGCTAAGCATAGCTAGGAATTTATCCTACTGGTTCGAAATGAAATTTATCTCCTTTAAGTATTATATGTTTTTTCCAATGTTTATTATCCATTTTTGGAAAATCATTTCTTTGATGTGTGCCTCTACTCTCCTCTCTTAAACTTGCAGATTTAATTATTAAGCCAGCCACAGTTAGCATATTTACAAATTCTACTATCTTTTTATCTTTATTATTATAAAAATTCTTATTATGCAAATGTAAATCTATAAAATCCTGAGCATCTTTTAAGCTTTTTTTATCTCGCAGTATTCCAACTTTTTTACTCATTATGCACCTGAACTCATCTATAAGATTTTCTATTTCATATTCTGGTTCACTGGA
>JAUWCR010000119.1 GCA_030609215.1 Actinomycetes bacterium
CCTGTAGCAGCAGTTATTGATTTATATCCATTAATATCAAATATATCAGATAATGTTTTTCTTATGTTCGGATCATCATCTATTATAAGAATATTATTTTTATGGCTCATTCTGTCAATTCCCTTTAGTAAAAGACCTGCCCAATAACATTCCCAGTTCTTTCTTTTTAACTTCTACTAACACTTCTAAGAGCTTTTCTACTTGAAAGGGCTTATACAAGCAGGTATAAGCTTTGATATCAAGTGCTTTTTTTATAGATTGTGACATTTCTTTTCTATAGCCTGTAATAAGTATTACCGGCATGTCAGGATGCTTATTCTTTATATTTTTTAATACATCCAGTCCATTAACATTGCCAAGCTTCATATCAAGCAGGACTATCTTGTTATTTTTGACAAGATTATCATATAAATTTGAAATATCTGTAACTTCAATAACTTTAAATCCACGATTTTTTAAAATACCAGCTAAAGTTTTGGTAAACTTTAGGTCATCATCTACAATCACTACAGTATTTTCCTTTTTAAGCATTGAAAGGAAGGAAAGTATTGCATTAATATCTAGAGGCTTTGTCAGTGTAGCAATTACTCCAGCATCCAGTCCCTCTTTAACTAAACTGTCAGTAGAGTATGCAGTCATAAGAACAACTGGAATATCTGGCTTTCTAACTTTAATAGTTTTATAGAACTTAACCCCATCTATATCAGGCATTTTTACGTCTGTTAATATAAAGTCAAAACTGCCACTTTCTACCTTCGTTATGGCTCCTCTTCCCGAGTAGGCAACTTCGGTACTGTATCCTTTCACATTTAAAATATCTGAAATTGTATTTGCCATTCTTCTATCATCATCTACTATAAGGACATTCAGTGTTTTTTTACCCATTACGACTCCTTAATAGGAAGTACTATTTTAAATGTAGTTCCCTTGCCTTTAATACTTTCTACCTTGATGCTGCCACCATTGACTTCAACTAAGTTCTTGGATACAGAAAGACCAAGTCCTATGCCGCGTGCCTTTGTTGTATAAAGGGGCTCAAAGATCTTTTCTGTATCTTTCTTTGATATTCCACAACCTGTATCTACTACTTCAATATATATCTTGCCTTTGTGCTCCTTTGCATTTATTGTAAGACTTCCACCATCTGTCATAGCCTGGTATGCATTAGTTATAAGGTTTGCAAGTGTCTGACTTATCTGAGCACTGTCAACAAATATAGAACTTATATCTTTTGGTATATTAGTAGTTACCTTGATATCTTTGGGTGGATGTTTTTTATCAAGTATACTTAATATAAGCTCAGAAACTGCTACCTCTGTCCTCTCTGATGGTTTTATCCTGGATAAATCTAGTAGGCTTGCCACTATCTTTTCTGCATTATTAACTTCAGAGGAGATAATATCTAAGTACTCCTTTGTAGTTTTATCAGCATCAGTTAATGTTTCCTTTAAGAAATATGCAGCATTTGATATTACTCCCAGGGGATTTCTTAGCTCATGGCCCACTCCGCCAGACAGCTGTCCCAGTACTGCAAGTTTTTCTTTTCTTACAAGTTTTTCCTGTGCTTCTTTTAGCTTTTTTGTCCTATCCTCTACCATCTTCTGGAGGTTCCTGGAGTATTTTTCAAGCTCTTCTTTTGCTTTCTTATGTTTTTCTTCCAGTTCCAAGTTGTAAAGTGCAAAAGCAATGTCTCCAGCTACTTCAGCAAATAAGCTTTCCTCTTCTTTGCTTTCAATATATTCTATTGGGTTAGCAACACAAACCAGTCCATATACTTTTCCGCCATATTCAAGTCTTGCGGATGCAGCACCTTTGCCACTGTAATTAGCTGCTAAGGGACAGTCAGAGCACAATTTTTTTGGATCTTTTGTTACTACAACATCAGGGCTAGATATTGCTTTTTTCCAACAATCAGTAAAATTGCCCTTTTCCATCCTTTTAACTAAAGATATAAAACCTTTACTTACTCCAACCTCTGCTGTCCCTGTAAGTTTCCCCAAATTATCCACAAGAGCAATCCAGGCACTGTTACACCCTCGAGTTTCTACAAAATTTTTGCAGGCACCTTTTATGAGCTTGTCTTTATCCTTTTCCTTAGTTATTAATTGATTAACATTTCGGATTGCACTAAGGACATTATTTAGATGTTTTAATTTTTCTTCTGCTTGCTTATGTCCATCAACCATCCTATTAATATAATCTGATAGACTCTTAAATTCTGAATATTTTAATTTCTTCTTATCAATTTTTTCATAGACTGTTGCTGATCTTTTAAAATATGAGGATAACTGATTAAATTGCTTTCTTATATTTCTTGAAATAATAAAAATTGCCAAAATTAATATAACAATGGCTACAAGAAAAATAATTAATATAAAAATCGTTTCATTCTTAATTTTATTATATAGCTCTATTTCTCTCTTATCTATCACTTCTTCTACGTTATCCACATAAAATCCACTTCCTATAAGCCATTCCCAGTCCTCGATGCTTCTTACAAAAGTTATTTTCTTCCCTGGTTCTCCTGTCTTTGGATTTTTCGTACCTATATACTCTGTGTAACCACCTCCTGCCTCTTTACCAGCTTCAAGTATTGCCTGATGTATCTTTACACCATTTGGGTCTGTTAAATCTGATAAATTACTTCCGATATGCTCGGGCCTGTAATGAGCTAATACAATTCCGTTAAAATTACTGACTAGTATATATCCAGATTCACCAAATCTTATTCCCTGTATCCATTGAATAATTTCCTGCTGAATTTCCTCCTCTGTATATTCAGCTTCACCTGAATCTGCTGGCCGCCTTTCAAATCTATCTCTACTAAACTCTATATAATTAACAGCACGGTTAACCTCGTACTCTATTATCTCTTTTTGGGATTTTATATACTCAGATCTTAAATTCTCTGAATCACGGGTAAACTCTCTATAATCAAAATATATTACAAAGGAAGGAAAAAGGATAAATAGTGTTATTACTATACAAACAACAATAATAAAATATGTTTTAGTGATGCTTTCTTCCCTAAACATTTCTTACCTTAAATATATTTTATTATATTATACTACTTCTCGCTACTTCACTTTTTGTTTACTGCAACTAATTATTATAATAATTAGTTATAAAATTATTATAATAATTATTATCATTGTATATCTATTATTATTATATTTCAACCTTAAATTTATACTTACAATTTATATTTAAAAATAATTTTTAATTTATTTTATCAACTACTCATATTATATAAACCAATCAGGAAATAATTTTCTTGAAATTTGAAATTTATACTATATATTAATAGCAATATGAGTAAAAAACCAAAAAGCGGATGCTTAAAAATTTTCTTAATTTTTGTAGCATTTATAGTATTTATCGTCATAACAGTTGGGGGCATTTCTTTACTGGTCTTATTTAGTTCCCTTCCTTCCATAGAAGAACTTACTCCTTCAGCAATTGCCGAAACTTCCAAGGTTTATTCATTGAATGGCAGCCTGATAACCGAATTTCATGCTGAAGAAAATAGGGAAATTATACCATTTGATAAAATGTCCCAGCATATTAAGGATGCAATAATATCAGTTGAAGATAAAAGATTCTACGAGCATCAGGGAGTTGATTATATAAGAATAATTGGTGCACTGATAGCTGATATAAAATCAGGTGAAATAGTTGAGGGTGGAAGTACGATAACACAGCAATATGTAAAAAATGTATATTTTAGCCCTGAACAGACACTTAGAAGAAAGCTAAACGAGGCAGCTATATCCATACAGCTGGAAAGAAATTACACAAAAGATAAAATACTTGAGATGTATTTAAATACAATAAATTTTGGATCAGGTTCATATGGTATTGAAAAAGCATCTCAAAATTACTTTGGGGTTCATGCTAATGAACTTACTATTTCTCAAGCAGCTTTGCTTGCCGGCCTGCTCAGAGCTCCTGAAATTTATTCACCATTTAACAGTCTGGAAAAAGCTAAAAACAAAAGAAACCTGGTTTTAAAGTTAATGTATGAACAAGAATTTATTAACAGCAATGAATACCTTGAAGCATTAACTGAACCTATCATTTTAAATGAAAGCCAACAGATAGTTAGCGGGCATTATGGAAGTAGAATTGCTCCTTATTTCATAGACCTCGTAAAACAACAGCTATATGACAAGAAATTTACAGACTATGATGTATTTAAGGGCGGACTTAGGATCTATACAACATTAGATATGGATTTACAAAAAAAGGCAGAAAATGCAGTAAAAATTGTTTTTCCAGAAGAAATCGAACCATCATATTCATTAATTTCCATAGATCCCAGTAATGGATATATTTATTCCCTGTTAGGTGGGAAAGATTACAGCGTTAGTAAATTTAATATAGCAACACAAGGTAAAAGACAACCAGGCTCTATTTTTAAAACACTTGTTTTAATGGAATCGCTAAAACAAAATATTTCGCCTAACAATAAATATAATCCAAATGGGCCTATAACTATCGAAATGGAAGAAGGTCCTGATTGGGTAGTTGATAATTACGGAGGTAGGAAATTTGAGGGAGAGATATCTGTAATTGATGGAACTATTAATTCTGTTAATGTAGTATATGCTCAATTGATGATGAAAGTTGGTGCAGAAAATGTTGAGGAACTCTTAAGTGAAATGGAAATATATGACATTGGGAACAATCCAGCTATTGCACTTGGCGGACTTGAAACAGGCATAACCCCTTTAGATGTGTGTAAGATATTTTCAACACTTGCATCAGGTGGAATCTATAATCAACCAGTCTGCATTTTAAAAATAACAGATTCTAATGGAAATATTTTATATGAATATGACAAGAATTCAAATGAAAATAATCATCGTATACTTGAAGAACCAATATCTTACTATATTACTAAAATTCTTGAAAGGGTAATAAACGAAGGAACCGGAAGAGGCGCAAATATCGGAAGGCCTGCTGCTGGCAAAACAGGGACTACA
>JAUWCR010000158.1 GCA_030609215.1 Actinomycetes bacterium
AGTAGGTTTTGCATTTCCAAAAGGGTCCCAATCTGTTGGTATTGCAATTATTTCATTGTTCCTTAAAATTCTAAATACATGAAGAATCTTATTTGCATAAATTATTTTTACTCCTTTTGAAAGCCTTCTACTCTCGAAAAAATTATTAGTGCGGTGATATGGCCTTTCCAGGCCTGCCCCCCATATCTTGTAACCTTCTACGGCAACTCTGCAAGCCCCCCATTCAAAATTTCCAATATGGGCTGTAAAGATTACTATGCCCCTGCCTTTTTTTAGAGCTTTGTCTAAATTATCTAAACCAACAATTTCAACTCTTTCTTTAAGTTTTTCTTTAGAGATTATAGGTAGTTTTATAAAATCTGCTATATTTTTTAGCCAGTTAACATAGATTCTTTCAACTATACGGTGAACTCTCCTGCTATTTTTGCCCAGGTTGAGTACATTAGAGACATTAGTTTTAAGTTCATCTAAACCTATACCAAATGCAAAAGAGAGCTTGGCAACTATTATGGCGATAAAGTAAGTAAAGAAATATGGTGTTGTAAATACAAGAAACTCAGCAAATTTATATCCAAGAAATATTAGCACCTACAGCACCTCTTCATTAATTATTATTAATAGAACAGTATAAATGTTTTTTTTATGATAATGTATAATAATATTAGATTTTGTATTTAAAGAAAAGTGTTTTTGAAATTTAGCAAAATGTAATTTACAATTATTTTTTTGTATGACGAGCTGCAATTTTATTATGTAAAGTTTAAACAGGGGGGTGATTAATTAATGGCAAAACAGAAAAACAAGTTAATGGATTTATCAGAAGTATTGAATTACAAGCCATCCAATCATTTGGTAATCAGTATGTATTTATTAGTAGATAGCACCAGGGTATTAAAAAAGGATTATCTTACTAAGCTTAACTCTATGATTACTGAGAGTAAAGGGAATATAGAATCTGATTTAAAAATAGAAAAAGCGCAAAAGAAAAATATTTATAATCTACTGAAAAAAATTAAAAAATATGTTAATGATAAATTTATGGCAAATTCTACAAGAGCGCTTCTTATATATGCAGGAGAAGATGGCTTATGGAAAGTATTACGGCTTCCAGTAATATTAAGATCAAAGATAGTAATAGATCCAAAACCACATACCCAGAGTTTAAGAACTTTGCTTGAAAATTCCAAAAAATATGGAGTTTTATTAATTGATAGGGAGAAAGCACAGATTTATTCTATCTATATTGGAGAAATTGAAGAATATCTTGCAGCTTTTATCAGCGAAGTCCCCTCTAAAGTTAATTTCAGGAGCCAGGCTGCATTCAGAGAGAAAAAAATCTTAAGCAGGATTGAAGAAAAACTCCACCATTTTTTTAAATCAGTTAATGATAGAACTCTTGAATTGTTCAGGGAGGGAAAATTTGATAATTTAATTCTTGCGGGAAGAAAAGATATATTGCCACAGTTTGCAAATTATCTCCATAGTTACTTGCAATCAAAATGTATCGGTAGTATTTATGCTGAGCCTGATTCGTTAGAATCTTTTGTTAAGGAGAAAGCACAAGAAATTATTGGAAGCTTTGAGATAGAAACTAAAAATAATTTGATAAATAAGTTATTTGATGAATATAATCCAAATGGCTGGGGTGTACTTGGGATTGAAGCAGTTATTAGTTCTCTTCTTGTGGAACAGATTAGAACAATTATATACGATAGATGTTTCAAACAGGAAGGATATATTTGTAATTCTTGTAAATATATGACTATAAAATCAAAAGACAGGTGTCCTTACTGTGAAAGTGATCTGATTTATTACAATGATATAGTTGATGAGATAGTTGAAGATGCATTGAATCAGAATTGTGAAGTAATAGATATAGAAGGTAATGAAAAATTAAATGAAGCTGGCAGTATCGGGGCCGTACTTAGATATAAATTATAAAAAGAGAATAGGATTAGGAAAAGTAATAACCTGTAGGAATTCTGATGATTGATATGCTAATTTTGAAAATTTTTTAAGAATTTTTCAGTTTTGAAAGTTCACTTGTAAACTGCTCAATATCGTCAAACTGTTTGTATACAGATGCAAATCTTATATAAGCAACTTTATCAAGATTTCTTAGTCTTTGGAGGACTAAGTTTCCTATTTCTTTAGTGCTGATTTCACCTGAAGGCAGGTTTCTAATTTCACCCTCGATATAATAAACAATTTGTTCCAGCACTTTTTTACTTATATTTCTTTTAATACATGCTCTTGTGAGCCCGCTTAATATTTTATTTCTATCGAAAGGCTGCCTGGTACCATCTTTTTTAATTACTGCTATAAGCTCTAGTCTTTCATAAGTTGTAAATCTTTTACCACAGGTCTGGCATACTCTTCTTCTCCTAATGCTATCACTGGAGTCTGTGAGTCTTGAGTCTATAACTTTATTATCTAGATTTCCGCAATAAGGACATTTCATTTTACATTCCCCTAAAAAAAGGTTTAAATATTCTTTTAATGACAGGATTTACATCTCTCCTGCCTCTTGTAAAATAAGATCTAAGCAGGCTATAGCTTTTAATACTGTATACTATAGTAACCAGAATAACAAATATTGCATAGTAGCAGCTATCTTCTCTATACCAGAGGAAAAATGAAAAGAAAAAGTAACTAACAGATGTTGCAACATAAGAATCTTTTAAAAGAAATAGAGCTACTGGGACAAATAATAAATAGAGAAAAAGAAATGATAGCGGTGAGAAAAATAACAACCCTCCCAAGAAAGTAGATATTCCTTTTCCACCCTTAAAACCTATGTAAATCATCCAATTATGCCCGACAACAGCGGCTACAACTGCTAGGAGTGGTACGAAAGGATGGTTGCCTGAAAATTTTGTTGCAAGATATGCTGCAAGGGCACCTTTCCCAAAATCTACAATTGTTACTAAGACTCCTGCCAATTTTCCAACACTTGTAAATGTATTCATACCTCCAATACTTCTACTTCCAGTTCTATAGATATCTATTTTCTTTATTCTCCCTGCAATATATGCTGACGGGAAGGAACCTATGAGATATGAAACAATTAATACAATAGCGGTACTGAAATAAAAATTTTCCAGGAGCAATTTACCTCCTTATCCTTAAAAATATTTTAAGTTACTTGTAATTGCTAGTGACTTAAATTAGGGACAAGTGATATTTTTATTATATATACCAATATTTAGAATTCCTATACAATATATAGTATTAGATTATATCATAAACAAAATTTATGAAAAAATAGATTTACTATTATGACACCTAGAGAAAGAATAATTGCAGCCCTATCTCATAAAGAGACAGATAAAATTCCTGTGGATCTTGGCTCTACAGAGTCTTCCGGAATTACATGGATACCTTATAATAAATTAAAAAAGCATCTAAACATAAGTACTGTTACCAAAGTCTTTGATATGATGCAGCTTATTGCAAAAGTTGAGCCTGGGGTTTTGAGTGCTGTTGGGGCAGATGCAGTGCCTTTGCTTATTGAACCCAGAGAGTGGAAATCCTGGCAGTTTGAGAAGGGAGTCACAGTTGAAATTCCAAAAAAAGCAGATTTAGAAAGACTTCTAGGTGGAGATACTGTAATGAAAAGTAAAAATGGAACAGTTCTATCCAGGTTGCCTAAGAGTGGATTTTATTTTGATTCAGTATATCATCCTTTAGAAAATGCTAGGACAGTCGAAGATATTGATGCTGGAGAAGCTTTTTTAAAAGGATTTGACTGGCCATGTTACTGGGATGAAGATTTTTCTGATATTG
>JAUWCR010000066.1 GCA_030609215.1 Actinomycetes bacterium
AGGAGAACCCAAAGCAACACAAAAATCATCTTATAAAGACAATAATTTTTTGACACTCAATCCTTTTGAAAGTAAAAGAACATATAACGTTACTGAAGGACCTCTATTAATAAGTGTTACTTTTGCAGGAAGATTATAAGCATCAAATAATTGATTTAAGGTTTCAATATTTTCCCTAACACTTTTTTTATATAATTTAGGCGATACAGTCTTAGATTTTTTTAAAAGATTTATTGGAGGTAATCTATAATTTTCCTCCTCCTCTCCACTATCCATTAAAGGTATTTTTAATTGTTTACCTGTATATATTGGTTTTTCCTCATAGCCTCTATTTATTTTTTCTCTATCTTTACTAATTTTTTTACTCTCATAATCTACTAACTCATCTGCTGGCTTTCTGAATAATCCTTTTTTATCAGCCTTACTTTTTACTTTTATGTCTTTGCTGTAATTGCTTGCCCATTTAATTTGCCCATTACTGCTCTTCAAGATTATTTTTTCATCTTTGTCTAAATCTTCTTCTAAATGAATTTTTATCCCTGAGAATAATCTTATAAATTTTTTACCAATATCAATTAATGATACTTTTGTAATAACCAGTATCGAAATTATTAGCAATACTGACAGGACTACTGTGGCACCTATACTACCTATTAATTTATATAAACCATAAAAAATACCTGCTCCTATAATACCGCCTCTTGTCTTTAACAAAATTTCATCAAAAATATTACTGTAATTAAAATTATTACTTATAATCCCTGATATAGAAATAAATAATAAGAAAAACCCCCAGCCAAACCAGGAAGATAGATATTTAACTCTTCTTATAAAAAAACTTATTCCCCAGATTAAAAGTAAAACCGGGAAAACATATTTCGTTACACCAAATATATATGAAAGATAATTATCAATTGATTCAGACAGAATGCCTTTTTTGGTATAACTGAAGAGACTTATAAAAAATAATACGGCAACCATTATAATTAAGATACCGTAAACCTCAATTCTTCTTTTAACATACCTTTTTGAAGTTCTTATATTACTTTTCTTTGTATTTCTAATAATTTTTCTTCTTTTACTACTTGATTTATTTCTATTTTTTGCCATTTTAACTAAAAATGGTTTTATAATGTTTGCTTATAATTAAATCTAAACAGTTATTACTTTTGTTATTATTATAGGCTTTATTCTTATTTTTTTAAAAATAAACTTTCCCAGCTTTTCATTAACATTCTTTTCTATAATTGAAGAATTGGCTATTCTTTTTCGCAGACAATCTTTTATACTACTTCTTACCTGCTCTTTGCATTTATTCATAGTTTCATCAAAATTATCTATATAAATTATTCCTTTTAGAACTATATCTGGGCCATAAACAATCTTACTACTTTGCTTATCAATTCCTGAAACTATAAGCATAACACCATCTCTTGATAATAATTTTCTATCCCTAAGAACAATATCTTCTATATTGCCAGAACCAATACCATCTATGTAAATTGTTTTAGGTTTTAAATTATTTGAAACTCTGCATAGGTTAGAATTCATTTTAATAATATCTCCATTCTTAGCCATAATAATATTATCATCATCAATTCCTAATTCTCTAGCCAATTTTGCATTCTGAATTTTATGTTTATTTTCACCATGAATGGGGATAAAATATTTCGGTTTAACCAGACTTATCATCATCTTTATTTCTTCTTGTGCCGCATGACCAGATACATGCACGCCTGCAATAGATTCATAAAATACATCAGCACCCTGCCTAATTAACATATTTATGGTACTGGATACAGCCTTCTCATTCCCTGGAATAGGCGAAGCTGAGATTATTACCATATCTCCAGTCATTATATTAACTCTTTTATGTTCATTTAGAGCCATTCTGCGAAGCGCTGATAGTGGCTCTCCCTGACTTCCGGTAGAGAGTATTACTATTTTATTTAAAGGATAGTCATCAATTTTTGTTATAGGTATTATTGTGCCCTCAGGAATTTTAAGATATCCGAGTTCTGTAGCAATTCTAATGGTTTTAAGCATAGATTTTCCTGATATAGCAACTCTTTTCTCTAAATATCTGGATACATCCAATATCTGTTGAATTCTATGTATGTGTGATGAAAATGTAGCAGCTATTATCCTCTTATCTGCATTATTAAACTTTTCAAGTAAAGTCTTTCCTACATCCCTTTCGGGTAGTGTAAAACCAACTTCTTCAGCATTAGTACTATCACAAAATAAAGCCAGTACTCCATCTTCTCCTGCTTTAGCTATTTTTGAAAATTGAGTTACCTTTCCGTCTATAGGACAATAGTCGAATTTAAAATCCCCAGTATGAACAATAGTTCCAATATCAGTTCTTATAATTAAACCTACACCGTCAGGAATACTATGATTTACTCTAAAAAAATCTATACTGAACTGTCCTATTTTTAATGTTTCTTCAGTATTGATTTCATTAAATTCTATGGACCCATTTTTTTGGGTAATATTAAATTTTATTTTAATCAAACCTAAAGTTAGTCTTGTAGCATATATTGGAGCATTTATTTCTTTAAACAGGAATGGCAAAGCTCCAATATGATCTTCATGTCCGTGAGTTATGATTATAGCCTTTACTTTTTTTGCATTTTTTTTAATATAGCTAAAATCTGGAATCACAAAATCAATTCCCATCATATCATCATCTGGAAACATTATTCCACAATCAATAATGATAATCTCATTATCCTTTTCAAAAACCATTATGTTCTTACCAACTTCATTAAAACCACCCAGTGGAATTATTTTTAAACTGCCTTTTTTTAACATTTTATCCTAATATCTCACACTCCTTATATTTAACTTTTAAAATATTTTTACTTTTTGCTTAATACTAATATTAATGGATCAAGTATCCTGATTAATAATATTATATTTTAATAATATTTCTTTTAACCTTTCCAATTGATTTTTATCCATTGAAGTAAGCGGAAGCCTTGTAGGTCCAACTTCTATTCCTTTTAAATTTAGGGACTCTTTTATAGGAATTGGATTTGTAACTATAAATATCCCATAAAATATATCTAATAAATAATTATTTAATTTAGCAGCCTCCCTGTTATTGCCATTTTTAAAATAAGAAATCATCTTCTTTATTTCTCTTCCTACAATATGTGATGCTACACTAATCACTCCATTTCCACCTAATGATAAAATTGGAAGTGTGTCTCCATCATTTCCACTATAAACTAAAAAATTATTATCGGTACCTCTAATTATTTCTGAAATCTGTTTAAAATTTCCACTTGCTTCCTTAACACCGCATATATTATTAATTTTTGAAAGCTCTATACATGTTTCAGAGCTTATATTACATGATGTTCTCGAAGGAACATTATATAGAATAACAGGAATTTTAACTTCACTTGCAATAGCTTCAAAATGCTTATATAGCCCAAATTGAAGAGGCTTATTATAATATGGAGTAACTAGTAAAAGAGCGTCTACTCCTACTTTTTCAGCCTCTTTTGATAATTCTATTGAGTGCCTGGTATCATTTGAACCTGTTCCTGCTATTATTTTTACTTTATCTTTAAAATTTTTAACTCCAAGCTCAAATAATTTAATCTTTTCCTTATCACTTAATGTCGGGGATTCACCAGTTGTACCTGAAAGTAAAATTCCGTCAGAATTATTCTTAATTAAATATTCCATTAAATTAAAGCAAGAATCTAAGTCAAGATCATAATTATTACTAAATGGTGTTACCATTGCAGTGATAACTTCTCCAAGATCCATTACATTCACCTCCAAAAAAAATTTAAAATATCAAAATATTATTATAATAAATTTTACATTTAGATATTTATTAAACTATCCAATCCATATGTATAATTAGTAAGATTATTAATACTCCTGATTGCATGTATTACTCCAGGATAAAATGAAGATCTATCTATACTATCATGCCTAATTGAAAGCGTTTGTCCTTTCGCTCCAAAAATAACATTTTGATGTGCAAGTAATCCTGGCAGTCTCACACTATGAATATGAATACCATTAGAAAAGCTTCCCCTACTTCCCCCAACTGTCTCAACTTCATTATCTTTTAATCTGTTATTATTAAATACTACTTCCTCGTTTATTTGCTCTGCTGTAGAAACAGAAGTACCTGATGGTGAATCAATTTTCCCATCATGATGCAGCTCAATTATCTCACAGTTGTCAAAATATTTAGCTACAAGTTTAGATATTTTTATCATGATTACAGCACCAACAGAAAAATTGGGAGCAATAAATACTTTGCTGTTGGATTTTAAAGCTCTTTTTTTTGTTTTAACTAAATTTTCCTTACTTATTCCCGTTGTTCCAACTATTATATTAATACCTGTATCAATAGCCCAATTTATTGTCTTTAATGCAATATCTGCTTTTGTAAAATCAATAATTAAATCAGGATTAATTCTTTCTATTTCTTTATAAGAATTATAAATTTTACTGCCTGTTTCTCCTATATTTAAAACTATACCTAAATCCTCTCCAATATTTTCTTTATCAAAGCCGCCAATAATTTTTACATCGTCTTCTTTAACAAGTTCCTTAGAAATTGATTTTCCCATTTTTCCGCAAATACCAAAAACAACCACTTCTATCATTTTAATCTCCCCCTATTGTTAGCACCTATCATAACTAAACTCATTTTATCAGGTTGAAAATATTTATACACTATGTCATCAATATCACTTAACTTTACTTTATCTATTTTCTTTAAAATCTCATCTATGGTTAAAATTTTCTCATCTATTAATAATCCCTTTCCAAGTCTGAACATTCTCGAGCTAATATCTTCTACACTTAAGACAATACTGCCTTTAGTATTTTCCTTTGCTCTTTTCAGTTCTGCATCTTTAATCCCATTTCTTTTTATTCCTTGTATTTCTTTATCTACAATATCCAGTATTTTATAAACATTTCCCGGGGAAGATGCGGCATATATAGCTATTACTCCTGTATCAGTATATTGAGTATTGGTTGCAAAAATTGAATAAGACAGCCCCAGATCTTCTCTTATCTTCTGAAATAATCTGCTGCTTATACTCCCGCCAAGTATATTAGTGAATAGCGAAAGAGCGTATTTATTCTTGCTTTTTCTGCTGCAGCCCAAACCTCCATAGCATAAATGAGCAGATTTAGTCTTACTTTTATATATTTTTTTTATATTATGAGTTTCTGGTTTTTGAAAATTATCTTTTTTTCCCAAATTACTGTTTTTTCTTCTAGCTCCATATATATTTTTTTCTACTTTACTAACTAATTCCTTATGATTAATATTACCAGTAGCAGCTACTACAATACTTGAACAATTATAATTATCATTAAAATAATCCAATATCAATTTCTGGCTCAACCCTGATACAGATTGCCTTGTTCCAAGAATAGATAAGCTTAAAGGGTGTCTATTAAATATAGCTTTATAAAAATAGTTAAAAATATTATCTGAAGGACTATCCTTGGTTATCTTTATTTCCTCATAAACTACTTTTTTTTCCGTTTTTATATTTTCAGGTAAAAACGTTGGATTTAATACAACATCAAACAGCAGTTCCAAACACCTGTCGAAGTGAGTATCAATAAAGTCTGCATAAATACAACTATTTTCTTTGTCAGTAAAAGCATTAAATTCTGCGCCCATAGAATCAAATGCAATAGCAATATCTCTATAATTTCTTTTTTTTGTGCCTTTAAAAAGAAGATGTTCTATAAGATGCGTGATCCCATTGATCTGTAAGTTTTCATACCTTGATCCTGCTGCAACCCAAAATCCTAAAGAAATTGATCTGAAATGAGGGATGAATTCACTAACAATTCTCAGCCCATTATTAAAATTTGTTATTTCATAATTTTCAAATTTAAAACTATTTGAGATACTTATTTTCTATTCTACCCCACTAATAAAGTTAATTTAGTATCCTACTCTTTTTAATGATACTTTTTTATCCCTTTTATCTATCTTGTCTATTTTAACATCTATCTTTTCACCTATTTTTAATACATCTTCTACCTTATCTATTCTTCTGTCAGATATCTTGGATATATGGAGAAGACCATCCAGTCCCGGGATTAAGTTAACAAAAGCACCATAACTCGTTATTCCAACAACTGTTCCTAAAAACTCTTCACCCTCTTTTAAACCTTCAATGCCCATTATCATAGTTTTAATATTTTTCTTTGCCATCTCAATATTTTTATCATCACATGAAATAATTGAAACAACTCCTTCACCATTAGAGTCGTCTACATTTATTTCATCAAGCTTAAATTCTTCTTTAATACTTTTAATATTTTTACCGCCAGGGCCAATTACTTCCCCAATTTTATCCCTTGGTATTTTAAATGTAATTATTTTTGGAACAATTTTTGAAAGACCCTTTCTTGATGCAGGTATGGTGTCTAAAATTTTTTGTAAAATATACAATCTGCCTTCCCTTGCTTGCTCAAGTGCCTGCCTTATTATATCAATATTAATCCCTTTAACTTTTATATCCATTTGCAAAGCAGTTATACCATTTTTTGTCCCTGCAACTTTAAAATCCATATCTCCGTAGAAATCTTCCATACCCTGTATATCTGTTAAAACCACAAAGTCATTATTTTCTCCTTTAACTAAACCCATTGCAATACCAGAAACAGGGTTTGCAATTGGTACTCCAGCATCCATCAATGCTAATGTACAGCCACAAACACTTGCCATAGAAGTTGAACCATTCGATTCCAGAATCTCTGAAACCAATCTTAGAGAATATGGAAATTTTTCTTCATCAGGTATCATTGGTTTTAACGCTTTTTCCGCTAAAGCACCGTGGCCAATTTCTCTCCTTTTTGGTCCTCTTAACGGCCATGTCTCTCCTGTACTGTAGGGAAGAAAATTATAATGATGCATAAATCTTTTAAATTCCTCAGTCCCCAAACTATCTATTCTCTGTGATTCTTTTATCGAACCTAACGCTAAAATTGTAAGAGCTTGTGTTCTTCCCCTTGTAAAAAGTCCTGTTCCATGAGTGGTATCCGGGAACAAGCCAACCTCACATGTAATCTTTCTTATTTCATCAGGCTTACGCCCATCAGGTCTTATTTTTTTATTAA
>JAUWCR010000181.1 GCA_030609215.1 Actinomycetes bacterium
GTAAATTATTTCTACAATAGTAGTTATTTTAAGATAAATAGTATAATAATAAATAGTAACAGTCATTACAGTGATGAAGAAATTTTAGAACATGCTAGTGAACTGGTGGGGATGAATATATTCGAGATAGATAAAAAAGGAATTGAGGAAAAACTAATTGAAAATCTTTTCTGGCTCAAGGAAGTAAAACTTGATAAAGTTTTTCCAAACGAAGTTATATTTGAAGTTATAGAGAGAAAACCATATATAACAATTAGTTATAGAAGCAATTATTACCTTTTAGATAACGAAGGTGTTATTCTGGAAGAACTGGTTAAAGATGAATTAGATTATTATAAGAATTTAATTTTAGTGAGAAATGCTATTGGCTACAAGGCTGAAGCAGGAGAGAAGGTTGCAAAAAAGAGTATTTTGAGTTGCGGGGAAATATATCTCACTCTTGATAGCGAGATTAAAAATGGAATAAAGGAAGCATGGATAGACGATAATTTTTCCGGAGATATAATTTTTGAGACAATTGAAGGGAAGAAGATAATTTTTGGAAATAGTAAAGATATAATACAGAAAAATGAAATACTTAAACAAATTTTAAAACAATTATCGAAAGAAGATAATAATTATTATATAATAGATTTAAGAAATATTGAGAACCCAATTATAAAATAAAAAATTGGAGGGCGGGTTTGCCTACAAAAGATGATTATATTGCAGCTATCGATATTGGTACTACAAAAGTATGTACTTTTATTGGAGCTGTTAAGAAAAATAATATATTAGAAATAAGAGGTTATGGAACTTCAGAATGTAATGGAATTAAAAAAGGTATAGTTGTTGATATAAATAAAGCTACTAAATCAATACTTAATTCAGTCGAGATGGCAGAGAAGTCTTCAAAAATATTTGTAGACCGTGCTTATATTGGAATAACTGGAAAGCATATTTCCTTTATAAATAATTGGAATGAAATTAATTTGAGCTCGCCAAATAAAATTGTGAAAAAAGCTGATGTGGATAAATTAATTTCAATTGCAAATAAAATAAATATATCGTCACAACATAGTGTTATACATACTCTAATCAGGCAGTTTGCAGTTGATGATGAAAAAGGAATAATGGATCCTATCGGACTTTCGACTAATAAGCTAGGTGTAGAACTCCTGGTGATTTATGGATCAGCAACACTTATTAGAAATGTAGTAAATAGTATAAAAGGCGCAAACATAGAGATTGAAGACATTATACTGGAGGCACTGGCTTCAAGTGAAGCAGTTTTAACTTCAGAAGAGAAAGAAAGTGGAGTAATACTGCTGGATATTGGAGGAGGCACAACTGATGTTGCGATTTATAAAAATAAAAAAATGGTCTTTACCTATTGCCTGCCAGTAGGAGGGGGTTTAATAACTAATGATATTTCTATTGGACTTAATATACCTTTAATAAAAGCAGAGGAAATAAAGAAAAAATTTGCGAATGTTGATTATAATTTTTATGAAACTTTGAGCCGATTAAATATAGGAGATGTTAAAATTGATAGAAATAAAACGGCTCTAAATATCAAATTATACAGTATTGTAAATTCAAGAGTTAAGGAATTATTAAATTTAGTTAAAGAAAAAATTGAAAGTTATGGCTATATTTATTCAGTACCCTGTGGTGTAGTTATAACTGGCGGGACTTCACAGCTTAAGGGTATTATTGGACTGGCAAACTCTATATTTAATATGCCTGTTAGGATGGGAGTTCCAATAGAAGTTGAGGGTCCTTCAAAAGCAGTAGCTGATCCTATATTCTCCACAGCTATAGGATTGCTTAAGTATGCGTTCCAGATCGAAAATTTTATGGATTTAAGCCAGTTTGGAGAGAAAAAACAAAGAGGTACGGGAATATTCTATAGGTTCAGGGAGTTTATTTCAAAAATTTTAAAAAGTGAAGGATAGGAGGTAAAAGTGAATTTGGATTTTGATAAAAGCTATTATGCGTTAATAAATGTAATTGGGATTGGCGGTGGAGGGAGTAATGCTATTAACAGGATGATGGATGATAATTTAACTGGTTGTGAATTTGTAGCAATAAATACAGATGCTCAGGCGCTTATGATGTCAAATGCAGATAAGAAGATATTAATTGGAGAAACTGGTTTGGGTGCAGGTTCAGATCCAGAAATTGGTAGAATAGCTGCGGAGAAGTCTATTGATGTAATTAAAGAAATGGTTAAGGATTCAGATATGGTATTTATTACTTGTGGTGAGGGTGGAGGTACCGGTACAGGCGCTGCACCTATAATTGCTTCCATTGCAAAAGAAAGCGGATGTTTAACTGTTGCAGTTGTTACAAAACCTTTTACTTTTGAGGGGAGCAGGAGAATGATTCAGGCAGAGGAAGGTGTAAAGAATTTAAAAGGAAAAGTAGACACATTAATAGTAATTCCCAATGACAAGTTACTAGAGATTTCAAACGAAAATACTACATTACTGGATGCATTTAAACTGGCTGATAATGTCTTGGAAGCTGGAGTTAGAGGTGTAACTGATTTAATTACACTGCCAGGATTGATAAATCTAGATTTTGCGGATATTAAATCCATAATTAAAGATGCAGGTACCGCACTTTTAGGTGACGGAATAGCATCAGGGGACAATCGAGCTATTAAAGCAGCACAAAAAGCAATTAAAAATCCCTTAATAGAGGCTTCAGTAGATGGGGCTAGAGGAATACTCTTAAATATTTCAGGTGGTCCCGATCTAAAGCTTTATGAAGTTAATGAAGCAGCTGAGATAATTAAAAATGCATCAAGCTCAGATGCAAATATTATATTTGGAGCTGTTATTGATGAGAATATGAGTGACAAGATAAAGGTAACCATAATTGCTACTGGTTTTAAGGATAAAGCAAAAGGGAAAACCATGCTCAGAGAAGAAATTGAGAAGAAGAAAAAGATTGAAGAGAAATTAGAAAAAGTAGAGAAAAAATTACATTCAGAGGATAAAAAGGAGAAGTCTTATAGTGAAAAATTATTAACAGAGGATTTTGGCTCAGTTGAGGAAGATGATTATCTGGATATACCAACATTTTTACGAAAAGGTAAGGAATAATTAAGAAAGTAATTAAATAATGATAGGAAAAGAAATTTTTAAAGATATTATATTAACAGAACTATCAATGGGAATGAGT
>JAUWCR010000177.1 GCA_030609215.1 Actinomycetes bacterium
CCTCATTTTTAACACCAAACGAAGTTCTTGGAAGAACTGCTATATCTCCTTCATGCAGAAGCAGCTGCTGAAGCTCTCTTGAATCCTTTAATCCTAAGTTTCTGCAAGCTTCGGTAACATTAGGAAATGCATAAAAAGCTCCTTTTGGAAGCGAACATTTTATTCCATCTATTTTGTTTAAACCATCAATAATAATATCTCTTCTCTCCCTAAATTCTTTTACCATTTTAAAAGTATCATCCTGGGAACCTCTGTAAGCTTCAATCCCAGCAATCTGAGTAAATGTCGCAGTACATGAATCACAATTAGTTACCAGTCTAATAATTTGTTTTGCTAAATCCTTCCTCATCACACCATAACCAAGTCTCCAACCAGTCATAGCATATATTTTTGAAAACCCATCCAGAATCATAGTTCTTTCCTTCATACCATCAATAGATGCAATACTTACAAATTCACTATCATAAACTATCCTGCTGTATATCTCATCAGACAGTACCCATATATCATTTCTGGTTGCAATTTCTGCTATTGCTTCTAAATCATTCTGGCTTAACACTCCCCCTGTAGGATTTTGAGGTGAGTTTAAAATAATCATCTTTGTTCTTTCAGTTACAGCTTTTTTTAAATCGCTTGCATCAAATGAAAAATTCTTATATTCAAGCAGTGGCAGCGGAACTGCTTTGGCACCAACATAATTTATAACTGATTCGTAAATGGGATAACCTGGATTAGGATAAATAACTTCATCTCCACTTTCTGCCAGTGCATTTATACAGAAAAATATCATAGATTTCAGTCCCGGTGTAATTGCAACCTCTTCCATTTCTACATTTATATTTCTTGTTTTACTAATATATTTTGCGACTTCCCTTCTAAAATCACGAACACCTGCAGGCGGGTTGTAATGTGTCATATTATCATTTATAGCTTTTATGCCAGCATTTTTTATATTTTCTGGTGTATTAAAATCGGGTTCTCCAACCCCGAAATTTATTATATCTCTTCCTTCTTCTCTTAGTTTTGCAACTTCTGCAAGGACCACAAAAGCATTTTCTGTCCCTAATCTGCTCATTCGCTTTGTTAAATTCAATTCCATTTCTAAAATTCCTCCTTTTTAAAAAATCTGTTTTTTATAAATAATAAAAATAATTTTAAAGCAATTACTTATTTTTTTCTATTTACAATTTTAAGTATTTCTTAACAAGCCATCTATGTTCGCTTATTTTTATCCATCAACATTATTCCTACATTCAACAATACTTAAAAGATCCATTGCTTTTTTAGCAATAAATTCTGCTGTAAGCCCAAATAACTTCATAAGTTCCCATGGCCTGCCGCTCTCACCAAATCTATCTTCTATTCCAATCATATCCATAATATAAGGATCCCTGTAATTCTTTTTTTCTGAAATTATACCAGCAATAATATTTCCAAATCCCCCCTTCTGGTGCTCTTCTGCTGTTATTATTATCTTTGTATCTCTTGCTGCATTTATAATAGCACCAGCATCAATAGGTTTTACCGTATGAATATTTATAACCCTTGCCTCAGTACCAAATTCCTCCTTCATAATATATGCAGCTCTTATTGCTTCTGCCACCATAGGCCCGCATGCAATTATTGTAATATCTTCATTTTCAGACTTATAATCAGTAGACAAATAAATCTCGAATGCATCTATAAAATTTCTTTTCTTTTCCCTATACCTTATTATATTTGCAATACCAAATTTATAAGGAGACTTGGTTTTTGTAATTACCGGAGTTGCTTCTCTTGCAAGCCTTATTGCTGCAGGACCATGTAGCTCTTTTATTGCTAATGTAGCTTTTTCAGCTTCTAAGCTATCTGACGGAACTGCAATGTGCATATTTGGAAGATAATAAAGATTTGTAATATCTTCAAGAGTTTGATGCGTTGCGCCATCCGGGCCTACTGATATTCCTCCATGAGCATCAATAATTTTTACATTAAAATTATTATAGCACACTGTTGTTCTTAACTGATCCCAATTTCTTCCAGTTGAAAACACTCCATATGAACCAATAAATGGGATAAATCCTTCTTTAGCAAGTCCTGCTGCAACCACTGTCATATTGGCCTCAGCTATTCCCATAGAAAAGAACCGACTCTTTCTCTCAGGATTACTTTTATAAAAAGAGCTCATCTTAATGGAATCAGTAATATCAGCACCCAGAACCACAACCCTTGAATCAGACCCTGCCTTTTCGATGCCTCTTCCAAATCCCATTCTTGTTGGAATCATCATTACTTTCATATCATCTGTTTCGTTCCAAAAGTAACCTGTAGAAAATTTAGGAACAATACCTTCTATTTTTTTATCAATTTTACCCTGATAAGCCAAAGCCTTTTTAAGAAGTTTGTCTACTTTTTCTTTGGTAAAATAAGAGCATTTTATATCTTTTAGAGCAGCCTCCAGGGATTCATCCCCTGTCACTCCGTCTTTTGGGCTGATGCCATGGTAGGCACATACATTCTCAGCAAAGGATATATCTTTTCCTTTTACAGTATTTGCAATAATTACAGATGGTTTTCCACTCGCAGAGCTAGCCCTGTTAAGAGCTGACATAATTTCTTCCATATCATGACCATTACATTCATACACTTGCCATCCAAATGACTGCCATTTATCTATGAGCGGCTCTATTTCCATAACATCAGATGTATATCCATCTATCTGCAGCCTGTTTCTGTCAACTATAGCTATCAGGTTATCAAGCCTGTGGTGGGATGCTGACATAGCCGCTTCCCATACTGAACCCTCGTTTAATTCACCATCTCCCAATATGCAATAGACATTGTATTTTCTTCTATTAAGTTTTGCACTAATTGCTGAACCTAAAGCTACTCCAAGTCCCTGTCCAAGTGAACCTGACGAAACTTCTATACCAGGCAGTTTAAAACGGTTTGGATGTCCTTCGAAACCTGAAGACAATTTTCTCAGCAGTATAATATCATCTATATTAAAATATCCTGACATGCCAAGCACAGCATAAAGAGCAGGGGCTTTGTGTCCAGCAGACCAGAAAACTCTATCTCTATCAGGCCAATCAGGATTTGTGGGATCATGCCTTATTTTTTTAAAATAAAGAGCTGTAGCAATATCTATAATAGACATTGTTCCACCGGTATGACCAGAACCTGCAGCAGTAATAGCTATAATCGAATACGCTCTCATCTCTTTTGCAATTTCTTCCAGTTCTTCTAAAGTATGATCTTTTATTATCTTATTAGTTTT
>JAUWCR010000042.1 GCA_030609215.1 Actinomycetes bacterium
AGGAAAAATTCCTGGACTAAAAAAGTCCAGTTGGTAAAAAAGGAGGATAGATGTTTGTTACGGATCCCATTGCTGATATGTTGACTAGGATAAGAAATGCTATTAATGTAAAGATGAATAGTGTTAAAATTCCTTCTTCAAGGATGAAGGTAGAAATAGCTAGAATATTATATGAAGAGGGTTTTATAGGCAGCTATGAAGTCATTAAAGGAGAGAGCATTAATGATATTATTGAAATTAGGTTAGAATATGATAGTGGGAAAACGTCTATGATAACGGGCTTAAAAAGGGTGAGTAAGCCAGGACTCAGAGTATATACTGAGAAGAAGAACACCCCGCGGGTTCTTGGAGGATCTGGTATTGCTATATTATCAACATCAAAGGGAGTGATGACTGGTAAAAAAGCCAAGAAATTGGGTGTAGGCGGAGAGGTAATTTGCTATGTCTGGTAAAAAGAGAGGAGAATTTAAGTGTCAAGGGTTGGAAAGAGACCTATTGAAATACCATCAGGTGTAAATATAAGTATTGATAATAATAAGGTTACAGTCAAAGGTAAGCTGGGAGAATTATCTCAGGAAGTAGAAGATTGTATTAAATTAAATTTAGAGGTTGATAAACTTGTCCTTACCCCTGCTTCGAGAAGTAATAATGTTAATAATAAGTACGGACTATACAGGAGTCTTATAAATAATATGGTTATAGGTGTAAGCAGTGGTTTTAGCAAGACATTAAAAATAATTGGTGTTGGGTATAGAGTAAGTAAAAAGGGAGAAGGTTTGGAAATATTAGCAGGATATTCAAATCCAGTAATTGTAAAAAAAACACCGGGGATAACTTTTGATATCCCTGACAATACTACTATTATTGTTAAAGGGATAGACAAACAAGTTGTAGGAGAAATGTCTTCAAAGATTAGAAGTATAAGAAAGCCTGAACCATATAAGGGGAAGGGCATAAAATATTTGGAAGAAGTAATTAGGAGAAAGGTTGGGAAGGCTGCTATTACTGAAGCAGGTACATAATTTTATTTATAGAGTATTATGAAAACAAAGATTAAAAGAAAAGATAAAAGCTTAAGAAGAAAATCAAGAGTTAAATACAGGATTGCAATGAATAGAAATTTGCCTGCGCTTTGTGTTTATAGAAGCAACAGACACATATATGGCCAAATAGTTGATTATAATACAGGCAGGACTTTACTCGGTATTTCTAGTAAGAATGCAGATACGGGCAACAGCAAGAAAGGCAAGATAGATACAAGCTTTAAAACAGGGGAGCTATTGGCCCAAAAAGCTAAGAAAAAAAATATTAGCAAAGTAGTATTTAATAGAAGCAGCTATAAATACCATGGCAGAGTTAAGGCATTAGCAGAAGGAGCCAGGAAAGGTGGATTAAAATTTTAATAATTGCAAGGAGGATATTTAGTGCCTGATATTTTTAATAGTAAGGAATTAAGTGAAAAGGTCCTAAAAATAAATAGAGTTGCGAAGGTTGTTAAAGGCGGCAGAAGATTTAGTTTTAGTGCTTTAGTAGCAGTTGGAGATAAAGTAAGTAAAGTTGGAGTAGGCTTTGGTAAAGCAAATGAAGTATCAGTTGCAATTAACAAGGCTATGAACAACGCAAAAAAGGATATTTTTGATGTTCCGCTGAGAGATGGAACGATACCTCATGAAGTGAATGCTAGTTATGGAGCAGGGCATGTTTTTATGAAGCCTGCTTCTAATGGTACAGGAGTTATTGCAGGCGGAGCAATAAGAGCGATATTAGAACTGGCAGGAGTAAAAGATATTTTAGCAAAATCATTAGGAAGCCAAAATGTATTGAATATAGTGAATGCTACCATAAGTGGATTAAAATCATTAAAAATACATCAAAAAATTACAGATATCAGGAAGAAAAAAGAGAATAATAAAAAAGATAGTAAAGAAACTAATGAAAAACTAGATAAGGCCAGTGAGAAGCTGTAAAAGTAATATAAATGTTTAATTGGAGTTTGGAAGATAGGAGAAAAATACAGTGAGACTTTGTGATTTAAAGCCTTCTAAAAATTCTATAAAGAAAAGGAAAAGAGTAGGTAGAGGAAATGGTTCGGGCCATGGCACTACTTCTGGAAGGGGAACAAAAGGGCAGCTTTCTCGTTCAGGAGGCAAGACAAGAATTGGCTTTGAAGGCGGCCAGATGCCGCTACAAAGGAGAATTCCTCATTTGAGGGGATTTAAAAATACAAGGAAAAAGCAGTTTAATATAATAAATATTGGACAGTTAGAAAAATTTAAAAATGGAAGCGTGATTGACATTAAATTCTTGGAGAAGAATGGTTTGGTAATGGGTAAAAATAATCCTATAAAAATATTGGGAAATGGTGAGCTTACTAAAAAATTAACAGTAAAAGCAAACTTTTTCAGCAAAAATGCCGTGGAAAAAATAAAAAAAGCAGAGGGGAATATAGAGGTAGTTTAAATGTTTCAGGCAATATTAAATGCATTTAGAATTAAAGAAATTAGAAATAGAATATTATTTACCCTGGGAATGTTAGCTTTATATAGATTTGGTGCAAATATTACAATACCTGGAGTAGACGCTAGTGCAATTATGGAACAGGTTCAAAGCGGAATGTTAGGAATGATGGATCTGTTCTCTGGAGGAGCCCTTGGAAAGTTTGCAGTCTTTTCTTTAGGTATAATGCCATATATTACAGCATCTATTATCATGCAGCTTCTTCAGGTGGTAATTCCAAAATTAGAGCAGTTAGCTAAAGAGGGAGAAGTAGGAAGAAGAAAAATAAATCAGATTGCACGTTATATGACAGTAGGATTGGCATTAATCCAATCTGTTGCAATGGTTTTTTTCTTTAGAAATTTTGGTGCTATACCAGTATTTAATTTTATGAATGTTTTTCTAATAGTTGTAACATTGACTGCGGGTACAGCTGTAATTATGTGGATGGGAGAGCTTATAAATATTCATGGGATAGGCAATGGTATTTCCCTTGTAATATTTGCGAGTATTGTATCAAGATTACCAGGACAGTTTATTACTCTTTTTAGATTAAAAGGGACTAATATTTTTTTTATAATTCTATTTTTTATTTTGGCTATAGGCATAATTATGGCAATAATTATGATACAACAGGGGGAGAGAAAAATTCCTGTTCAATATGCTAAGAGGATTGTAGGAAGAAAAGTGTTTGGCGGGCAGAGTACATATATTCCTCTCAAAGTTAATCAATCAGGAGTAATGCCTATTATTTTTGCAGTAGCTGTTCTGCTATTCCCAGCAACAATAGCTCAATTTATTCCGAATCAATGGGTACAATCTTTTGCAAATTTTTTAAGTCCTACTATCGGAGGGCATTTCAATTTCGTATATGCTGTTATATATACTGCTCTGATTATTTTCTTTGCTTATTTTTATACAGCTATTACATTTAATCCTGCGGACACCGCAGATAACCTTAGAAGATATGGTGGATTTATACCAGGAATCAGACCTGGTAAAAATACAGGAGAGTACCTGACTAATATTTTAAATAGAATAACTCTGCCAGGTGCTTTTTTTCTTGCTATAATTGCTTTATTGCCAGAGATATTGATTATATATATGGATGTTCCATTTAGATTTGGAGGGACTTCTTTATTGATTTCAGTAGGTGTAGCGCTGGATACAATGAGGCAGTTAGAGTCTCAACTAATAATGCGAGATTATGAAGGGTTCTTGAAATGAGGCTAGTTTTACTTGGATGTCCTGGAGTTGGCAAAGGAACCCAGGCAGAAGGTATATCAAAGAGTTTTAAGATAGCACATATTTCCACAGGAAATATTCTAAGAGACGAGATAAAAAAAAATACATATTTAGGCAGGAAGGTAGAAAATCTTGTAAAAAAGGGAAATTTAGTATCAGATGAAATAATAATTGAATTGATTAAGAATGAAATTAGCAAGCATGAGTCAAGTAATGGATTCGTAATGGATGGTTTCCCAAGAAATTTAAAACAGGCAAAAATGTTTCAGGATATACTTGATATGCTTAATTTGAAGCTGGATAAGGTAGTAAATATATTTGTAGAAAAAGATGAAATAATTAGAAGACTTTCATCAAGGATGGTTTGCAGCAACTGCAATAGTGTATATAGTATTGATGATTTAAAAAATATGCCTGATACGAAATGTTCGGTCTGCGGCGGGAAGCTATATAAGCGAAAAGATGACGAAAAAAATATTATAGAAAAACGGCTTGAGTTATATGAAACTGAAACAAGACCATTGATTGATTATTACAGTAAGCAAAATTTACTCATTGATATAGATGGTAGTGGCAGTGAAGATAAAGTAACTGAAAGGGTTTTAAGCAAGTTATGATAATTTGTAAGTCTGCTGATGAAATAAAATTAATGCATAGAGCTGGTAAAATAGTAGCGGAAGTTCTTTTAAAAATAAAAAATATTTTAAAGCCAGGAGTTGTTACTAGTTATTTAGATAAAGTAGCTGAAGAAACAATAATCAGTAGAAATGCAATTCCAGCATTTAAGGGATATTTGGGCCGGATTAGCAAAAAGCCTTTTCCTAGTAGTATTTGTGTTTCCATTAATGAGGAAGTAGTTCATGGTATTCCTGGCAAAAGAGTGGTAAAAAATGGCGATCTTGTATCTATTGATGTGGGTGTATTAATAGGCGGTTATTATGGTGATGCTGCCCGAAGTATAAAAGTTGGGAATACAGATAAAATTACAGGTAGGCTCTGGGAAGCTACTTATGATGCGCTTAATTTAGGTATTCGGAAGTGTGTTATTGGGGGGAGGCTTACAGATATTTCTAACCAAATAGAGGAAAGAGCAAAAGCTGATAATTTTTCGGTTGTTAGAGATTTTGTAGGGCATGGAATAGGTAAAAATATGCATGAAGACCCACAAATATTAAATTATGGACCACCAGGACAGGGGCCGGTTCTTAAGAAAGGAATGGTACTGGCAATAGAACCAATGTTAAATGAAGGCAGTTGCGAAGTAAAAATATTAAATGATGGATGGACCGTGGAAACACAGGACGGCAGGAGATCCTGTCATTTTGAGGACACAGTAGCAATAACAGAAAATGGCCCTTTGATATTAACCAGGATTTAAGCTAAAAAAGCAGTCTACTTTTAATTTTTAAATGACGGCTTAAAGAAAATTATAGACAATACAGTTGTTTTTTGATATCCTACATATTTGTGCTATTTATATCATTGTAAGAGGGGGGAAATATTTCAAAAAAGGAAGGCGTAATCGAAGCAGAAGGAACAATAATGGAGGCACTTCCGAATGCTATGTTCAGAGTTGAGCTTGATAATGGACATAAAGTTTTAGCTCATATTTCTGGAAAAATGCGTATGCACTATATAAAGATTTTACCAGGTGATAAAGTAAAAGTTGAAATATCACCATATGATTTAAGTAGAGCAAGAATAACATTTAGGAAAAAATAGTATAGTTTAAAACTAGTATATTCCTGATTTAATTTAATGGGGAACGATTAAGATGAAAGTAAAACCATCTGTTAAAAAAATTTGTAATAACTGTAGAATTATAAAAAGAGAGGGCAAAGTAATTGTTATTTGCAAGAATCCTCGTCATAAACAAAGACAGGGTTAAGGAGGTTTAGTTGGTAAGAATTGCAGGTGTGGATATACCAAACAGTAAGCATATTGTAGTAGCTTTAACTTATATATTTGGCATTGGCAGATCTCAGGCAAAGAAGTGTTTAAATGATTTAGGGATTGAAGAAGCGAAAAAGACAAAGGATTTGACTGAAGGAGAAGCAGTAAAAATAAGGGAATACATTGGTAGTAATATAAAAATAGAGGGGGATCTCAGAAGAGAAGTCAGTCAAAATATAAAAAGATTAATTGAAGTAAATTCATATAGGGGAATAAGGCACAAGAGAGGTTTGCCGGTAAGGGGCCAGAGAACTCATACTAATTCAAGAACTAGAAAAGGAAGAAAAAGATCTGTTGGAATCAGGAAAAAGATAAAGCAAACAGGATAATCAGGAGGTAGATATTGGCTAGAAGAGTAACTGCCGCAAGAAGGCTAAAAAGAAAAGATAAAAAAAATATACCATATGGAATTGCCCATATTCAATCTACTTTTAATAATACCATTGTTAATATTAGTGATATGAGTGGTAATACTATAGCCTGGGGCAGTGCGGGTACAATGGGCTTTAAAGGGTCAAGGAAGAGCACACCTTTTGCTGCACAAATAACTGCTACTGCAGTTGCAAAGATTGCGCAGGAACATGGTGTTATCAAAGTTGATGTTATGGTGAAGGGTATTGGTTCTGGTAGGGAAACGGCTGTAAGATCTCTCCAGGCTGCAGGACTGGAAATTGGAGCCATAACTGATGTTACTCCTGTTCCTCATAATGGATGCAGACAATCTAAAAGAAGAAGATTATAGATAAATAAGGAGGATTTATAATAAATGGGATTGGTAAAAGAATCAGTTTGTAAATTATGTAGAAGAGAGAAACAGAAGCTTTTTTTAAAAGGGCAGAGATGTTTTACAGATAAATGTGCTATGGAAAGAAAACCATATATTCCTGGTCAGAGAGCAAAAAGAAGATTAATTGAAACTGAATTTTATACACAGCTCAGGGAGAAACAGAAAGCAAAAAGATATTATGGTGTATGGGAAAGGCAGTTTAGGAATTATTATAAAAAAGCTGTTAGAAAAAAAGGTATTACTGGAGAGATTCTGTTGCAGCTTTTAGAGACAAGACTTGATAATGTGATTTATTTAATAGGTTTTGCAGCTTCACGTGCACAGGCAAAACAATTGATATCTCATGGTCATGTAGCTGTTGATAAGAAAAAGGTAAACGTATCATCATATCAGTTAAAAGAAGGTCAGGAAATAAGTATAATGGCCTCAAGTAAGGAAATTGCACCTATAGTTGAGGCAAAGGAAACTGGAAGTAGTCTTACAATACCTGAATGGCTTGAAGTTAATTTGGATAACCTGAAAGGGAAAATTCTTAGGATGCCTGAGCGTGAAGATATAAAAGTTCCTGTAAATGAGCGAATGATTGTAGAGTTATATTCAAAGTAAAGTGAATATTTATTTGGGGGGTATATAAATTGCTAAAGGTGCATAAGCCAAGTGTAAGAATTGAGCGCAAAGATGATTTTGAAGGAATATTTATAATTGAACCACTTGAAAGAGGTTATGGATATACTTTAGGAAATTCAATAAGGAGAGTTCTACTTTCCTCTATTGAAGGTACAGGAATAACCAGGATTAAGATAGAGAATGTGAGTCATGAATTCTCTACTATAAAAGGTTTAAAAGAAGATGTTTTAGAGTTTATTGATAATCTAAAAGGAATTGTATTTAAAATGGAAAGTGAAGAACCTGTAATCCTAAAACTTAAGAAAAAAGGACCTGGAAATATTAAGGCATCTGATATTAAATTACCATCAGAAGTGGAGGTAATTAATCCTAATAAATACCTGGGTTCTTTAACAAGTAAAGGTAGTATTAATATAGAAGTGGTTTTAGAAAGAAACAGGGGTTACGGGACAGCGGAAGAAAATATCCGAGAGGAAGAACCTATAGGAGTAATTCCTATAGACACTATATTTTCTCCAATTAAAAGAGTTAGCTTTAGAGTTGAGAATACAAGAGTAGGACAGATGACTAATTTTGATAAACTAATACTGGATATTAAAACTAATGGTAGTGTTAAACCGGAAGATGCTTTAAGTCAGGCATCTAAAGTAATAAGTGATTATATGACTCTTTTGGTAGACTTATCAGAAAGTACTGAAGAGGATAATATTTTTGAAGAAATTGAAGAAAAAATAAAGAAGCCTGAATATCCTACAATTGATGAATTGGAACTTTCTGTAAGAGCTTATAATTGCTTAAAGAGGGAAAAGATAGAGACAGTAGATAAATTATTAGAATATAGAGAAGATGAGCTTCTTAAAATTAGAAATTTTGGTCTGAAGTCTATTCAGGAAGTAAGAGACAAAGTGAAAGAATTAGGGTTAGAATTTAAGAAATAAAAGGAATTTATTGAGAAGGTAAGTTATGGTTGTACCAAAAAAATCAAGGAGATTCGGAGGCAGCAGCAGCCACCAAAAGCTGATAATGAGAAATTTAGCTATTTCACTTTTTGAGAATGGAAGAATTGTAACTACAATTTCTAAGGGTAAATACTTGAGAGGTTTTGTAGATAAATTAATAACTCTGGCGAAAAAAGGCGATCTTTCATCGAGGAGGATTTGTTTGAAATTGCTGAGTAATAATTTAACAGTGCAGAAACTTTTTAATGAGATAGCTCCAGGAATGTATAATAAGTCAAGCGGTTTTACAAGAATAATTAAATATAAAAATAGATTAGGTGATGGGGCAGAATTGGTAATAATAGAGCTGTCTGGCTAAAAAATGTTATTTTGAAAATTTTTATATTAATATAAGAAATTTATGAACAATTATATGGCTGTAGTTGAGTATGATGGAACATGTTACAAGGGTTTTCAGATACAGCCAGGAGAAGTAAGAACTGTTCAGGGTGAATTAATAAAAGCTCTTTCAGCTGTATTAAAAAGATTTGAAAATTTTAGTTACTCCGGCAGAACTGATGCAGGTGTTCATGCACTGAACCAGGTAATTAATTTTAAAACTGATAAAGATTTAGACTTATATAAATTTAAATGGCAGTTAAATTGCCTGCTTCCTGATGATATTGCTATTAGAGAAATTGATTTAGTCGAAGAATCTTTTGATTCGAGAAGAAGTGCG
>JAUWCR010000003.1 GCA_030609215.1 Actinomycetes bacterium
TAAATATTATTGTAATAATCGGACTTCTTAAAGGAAAGCAGACTAGGGGCAAATTAATAGGTGGACTTCTAAAAATGTATAAAGACCAGAAAGTAGATAAATACTACGATGCCTCTTTGCTGATAAACTACAACACCAGATATAATCTGTTCATTTTGGCAGTAGTTTTTATTGGAGCAATTGCCATTGCTATTCCTTTTATAATTAGATAGCAATAAATTAAAGATATCAAATAAGGTAATGAAATTATTATCCCTGAATTAGTTCTCAACATTTAATAAACCTTCTATTGCTACGAAATTCTGCTTTTATTATTGAAATATATAGTTTCCGTTCTGATTATAAAGAATGGTGGCCATACTGTGCAGTAGCAAGAACTTTAAAATTAAAGGTAGAAGTAAATTATTGACTTTATATTGTTTGGCTGCTCAATACTAACAGTAGCAAAAACTTTTAAGTTAGAAGTCAAAACAGTCAAACAAAATTCCAGAGTTATGGATCACGAAAATTCCAGAGCTGTAAGTAAAAAAATATCACATATTCTTCCCCCTTTCTTAATGTTTTTAGTCCTATAGCTCTTCCCGTTTATCTTAATAACTATAGAATGATTAACAATCCTGTCTATTATGGCTGAAGCTAAAATATTATCAAACAGATTCCCCAGGTAGTAACTTTAGCTTCCGTAGTTCATATAAAAAAAATTTATGTAGACAAAAAATTAGTTAAAATAGAACAAGAACAACAGTAGTTATTGTAGTTTTTACTCTTTTAAAAATTTACTTTCCTTAATTCTTCAGCCTTTTCCTCTGGAAGTGTATCATTTATAAAAGTTCCTGCTCCCAGTTCACAGCCTGCTAAGTATTTAAGTTTATCCTTTGTCCTGTAAGGTGGGTAAAATTCAAAATGAAGGTGATAATAGTCATAATTTTTACCGTCAGTTGGAATTTGATGAATTACCATTACGTAAGGCATTCTAAAGCCGAAAAGCTTGTTATATCTATTTATAAGCTCCTTAATTACCTTAGCAAGTGATGTAACCTCTATATTTGTAAGTTCGCACAGACTCCCAACATGCCTTAAAGAATAAATATGAACTTCATAAGGCCATCTGGCATAAAAAGGAATAAATGCAACAAAACTGTTATTCTCGATTATAACCCTACTGTTATCTTCTAATTCTTTTCCTATAATCTCACAATGCAAACACTTCCTGTTTTGTCTATAGTACTTTTTGGAAGATTTTAACTCCTCCAAAATAACGGGAGGTATATAAGAAAATGAATATATCTGCCCGTGGGGATGAGAAAGAGTTACTCCTACTTCCTTTCCTTTATTTTCAAAAATTAAAACATATTTAATAAATTTTTTCTTTCCAAGAGTCTGGTACCTATCACTCCAAACCTTAATTAAATTACTAATTTTACTTACTTGCATATCTTCTAAAAATAAATCATGGCTTGAAGTATAACAAACAACCTCACAAATTCCTTCAGACTGTTTCATATTAAAAGAAAAGACATTTTCAACATTTAGCTTCTTGCGATTTACTTTATCAGGGTTCCTGCTTAAGGTAGGAAATTTATTTTCAAAAACCACAATATCATAATCGTTTGCTGGAATTTCTGTGGCCATTTTATTATTCTTTGTTGGGCAAAGAGGGCAAAAATCCTTAGGTGGGTGAAAAGTTCTATTCTGTCTCTTAGTCGCAATAGCTACAAATTGATTTTTAATTGGATGAAAACGTAATTCTAACATTTTGTTGCTAAGTTAATCATATTATTATTTTTATAACTTTTAATTAGTTCCTGGTTAATAATTCACGATTTGCTGTATTTTTAATAATTTTTAGTGGAGTTCTTACAGCATATACTCAATTTTTATCAATTATTTACCAGTAACCAATTACAATACTATTCCCTTTGATATTTATTTCCTAATTTTATTTTACTTAAAAAGTATAATATATTAAATATCTTCCATCTTCTTTAATTATTATCTTTTTTTTAAGATTTAGGTACCCTATACATTTTTTATCTACTAAAAGTTTGTTACTTTTATTATCATTATTATCACCGTTGTTTCTATTCCCTTCACTTCTTTTTTTGGTAACTTTACTTTTTTCCCCGCTATAGCTCATTTGATCCCCTATTTAGTTTAATACTCAAAATATAACCATTATAATTATTTATATCTTTAACCAATTTACTTTTAGCTTACTTAAGACAATCTATTTCTAATAACTTACTAAGCTATCCCGTACTGAATTTTTCAAACTATATTATTTTAAAAATATCAATAACCCCTTTCCAAAAAGGTGTGAGGCTGCTAATCTTAAATACTTACCCTCTTCGTCCCATCTGATGATAAACATTCTATAAATTTAGGAGCCTCTGCAAATTTTTTCAAAAATTTTTTACTTATTATTTCAATAATATCACTAACTTTATCCTTCTTCACAATGCTAATAATGCTTCCTCCAAAACCTGCTCCCATCAGCCTGGCACCATAAACCCACTTTAATTTAGTGACTTCATCTACTAAAAAATCAAGTCTTTCAGTAGATACTTCATAATCATATTTTAGACTATTATGTGATTTTAACAGTATTAAACCTAACTTTTTTATTTCGCTTTTCAGTAGGCTTTCCTTTAACAGCAATACTCTATTATTTTCAGTAACAACATGTCTTGTTCTTCTAAATAACTTCTCAGGTAGTTTCTCCTCTAACCTATAAAGCAGATCTAAACTAACATCTGACAATGATTTTATACTGCTATCCTTTGTGATAGAAGAGATTATTTTTACAGCATTCTTACACTCATCTATACGATTATTGTATTCAGTATCAGAAAGGTTTCTATTTTCATTTGAATCAATAATTAAAATTGTGTTTTCCCCTAAATTAAAAGGAATATATTCGTAGGAAAGATCTTTAAAATTTAAAAATATTGCATTATTTTTTTTTACATACGCAACAGTAAATTGGTCCAACAATCCACATTTTACTCCTACAAAATTATTTTCAGCACTATTACAATATTTTACAGTATCTTTTTTATCAACTTTTAAATTAAAAAGCTCCTCTATAAATTTTGCAATACCAACCTCCAGAGCAGCTGACGAACTCATACCTGCAGCTATAGGCAGATTACTGTCAATAACTATACTAAATCCACCAATTTTATAACCATTCTTAATATATTCCTTTAAAACACCCTTAATGTAATTTATCCACTGGGTTTTTTCATCATAGCCAATTTTATCTAATGAAAATTTACAACGCTCATTTAAATATTTCGAATATACCTCTACCTTATTTGAATCATCTCTTATACCAGTTAAAAATATATACTTGTTAACAGCAACAGATATAGCAAGCCCCAAATTATAATCTGTATGTTCACCAATTATATTTACTCTCCCAGGTGATAAAACGTTTATAAGATTTTCTTTTTTAAAAGCATTTTCCCTTTCTTTGCAACCTCTTATAAATTTACCACAGAACAAATCTTGTAAATTCTTAAAAAAAATATTAGTTTCAGATTTTTTCACTCTATATTACTCCAATGCTCATTTGTGATTAATAAAAAACTCGCTAAGCATAATAAAATTCTTATCCTTGCAATCTGATGTAACTTCATGAGACGGTGAAATAATATACCCATTATCTCTTTTGACCATAGTAAGAATCTTTGCCATGTTTTCTAAGATAATGCTTGTCAAGTAGACTCTTTTTAATACTCTTTACATGAGGATTTAATAGCACTGACATAAAATTAATATGTGCAATCTCTTCCAACATCACACTTAAAAACACAGCTTCCTTAGCATCTTTTCCCCAGGTAAATGACCCATGACAGGAAACCAAAACTGCCTTCATGCAGTGATAATCAATAGCCTTAAAAGTCTCTATTATTAGAGAGCCTGTTTCTTCTTCATAATCTTTTTCTATCTGCTCATTTCGAATTACTTTTGTACAGGGAACTTCTCCATAAAAATAATCAGCATGAGTAGTTCCAAGACAAGGTACAGACATTTTTGCTTGAGCCCACGCAGTCGCATATCTTGAATGTGTATGAGAAATACCGCCAATATCTCTAAATTCCTTATATAACTTGGAATGCGTTTTTGTATCAGATGATGGATTTAGTTTACCTTCAATAATATTACCATCTAAATCTACTAAAACCATAGTTTTAGGAGAAAGTTTATTATAATCAACCCCACTTGGCTTTATTACTATTATATTGCTCTCTCTATCAATTCCAGAGACATTGCCAAAAGTGTACACAACAAGCCCCTTCTTCACTAACTCTAAATTAGCCTCACAAACATCTTCTCTGAGTTTTTTTAATCTATTTTCCCTCATCTAACCTTAACCTAAATCCCTTAATTGTTCCATAAGTGAAGAACCTAAATCTTTGTATTTTAAATACAACCTCTTATAAATACTAACATTCCTTTGGTTAGGATGATATGTGGTGACAAAGCCACTTGTTATATTTTCTTGTGCTTCCTGAATATTTTTATATAACCCTACAGCAACAGCTGCAAACATTGCTGCTCCTAAAGCTACAGTTTGCTCAGATTTAGCTACTTTTACTGGCATATCTAGAACATCGGAAAGTATCTGCATAACAAATGGCGATTTTTGAGAAATACCCCCAATCCCAACTACATTCTCAATTTCTATTCCTTCTTCATGAAAACGTTCTACAATTGCTCTTGCTCCAAATGCTGTTGCTTCTACGAGAGCCCTAAATATTTTTGGAGCGGTTGTTCCCAAAGTCAGACCAATAATTGCTCCCTTCAGCTTTTGGTCAGCAAAAGGTGTCCTTCTGCCATTAAGCCAATCAAGAGCTAAAAGCCCTGTATCTTCAGGATTTAATTTAGAAGCTTCTTCTGATAATATAGGTATAATCTTATATTCTATTTCCTCTTTTAATTTCTTAACAACTTCATTTTTTACTATTTTACTTTCAGTAAGCAGATTTGCAGTAGGCCAGGATAAAATATCTTTAAACCATGCATATACATCCCCAAATGATGATTGTCCTGCTTCAAGTCCTATCATTCCAGGAATAACTGAACCATCTACTTGCCCGCAAATCCCTTCAACTAACTTACTGGAGGCTACTTCATTTGAAGCTACAGCTATATCACAGCAAGAAGTCCCAAGTATTTTAACAAATGTCTTCTCCCTTATGCCTGCTCCTACTGCTCCCATATGAGCATCGAATGCACCGACGGCAACAACTATTCCTTCATTCAACCCAAGTCTTTTTGCCCACTCTTTTGATAGAGTCCCTGCCTTCTCATCTGAAGTATATGTTCTTTTGTAAAGTCTTTCCCTTAGCCCCTTTAAAATAGGATCTACTTTTATTAGAAATTCTTCTGGCGGCAATCCTCCCCATTCCTGGTGCCACATTGCTTTGTGCCCTGCTGCGCATCTACTGCGTTTTAGGGTAAGAGGATTTAAACTTCCTGCAAGAAGTGCAGGAACCCAATCTGCATGTTCAACCCAGGAATAAGTAGCTTCTCTTACTTTTTCATCATTTCGAAACACGTGAAGAATTTTTGCCCAGAACCACTCAGAAGAATAAACCCCTCCTTCATATTTTGTAAAATCTGTACCTCCCCAGGTTTTTGCAACTTTATTAATTTCTCCTGCCTCGTCTACAGAAGTATGATCTTTCCATAATACAAACATTGCGTTTGGATTATCCTCAAATCTTTCTTCTAAGGCTAATATAGTTCCTTCCTTATCAACAGGCGCGGGAGTAGAACCAGTTGTGTCTACACCTATGCTTATTACCTTATCTGCAGTGTCTTTCGGTGCTTTTTGCAAAGCTTTCACTACAGATTCTTCTAAAGCTTCTATATGGTCCAGTGGGTGCTGTCTGAACTGGTTTTTTTCCGGGTCACAGTATTTTCCTTCCATCCACCTTCTGTAATAAGAAACATGCGAAGATTCCTCTTTTCCAGTAACTGCATTAACAATAACAGAACGTACTGAATCAGTTCCAAAGTCCATACCAATTATGTACTCCTCGTTACTCATCGCTTAAACCCTTCCATAAAAATAAAAAATATTCGAACCTCAAAAAATATTAAATAATTCCCTCTATAAATCAAGCTCGATTACTTCTATGTCAACAAATTTGCAAAATGCTTTAATCTCTTCTCGAAAATCACCAAATATTAAACTAGCATGATGTGTAAAGCCTTCCTCAATTATAGTACGATATAATTTTTTTAGATCCTTAACTTTAATCCATTTCCAAGATCCTCTTAAGTTTCTGTTGTCATGCACAGCCTCTCCTGTAGCAATAAGCATTTTAAACTTACTGTCTACCTCTGCCAATCGTGAAATGGTAACATTCCCTTCTTTTAATTGAAACTCTGCAGTTCCGAAACTTTTATCATAACCTATTTGCCATCCTAAGACAGAGTGGGAATTTATCAGAGGTTTGCATGAACTGCATTTTAAGCTTATAGGAGCATTGCCACAATGCCATGCCAGGAAAGTATTTTCATCATTCTGGTTTTGAATTGTCCAATCAATAAAATGGGGGGCAGCTTCTTTAAGTGATAATAAATACTGAATAATCATGGTAAGCACCCCATGTACATCTACTTCACAGGCACACATTATCCCTTTATCTGTTAGCCTTCCCATACTTAGACAGGAAGAAATACCAATTTCTTCCTGCATAGCAGTCCAACACTGAACTCCATAGCCTGATATATCTTCTTTTTGAGCATAATCTGACAAGATTAGTTCTAGTTTTGCTATTTTTAAAAGGATGTCTTTATTTACAAGATGGCAGTCGTATGATTTTTTTATTTCATTTATTACTTCGATAACCCTATCATCGGCCTTCATACTATTTATATCTGAGTATAGCTTAAGAAGATTTATGGTCACTATTCTCTGCCTGAACTTTTCTATTAAACTTATCTCATTAATAGCACAGGTCTCAAAAGGAGCTGGTCTTGGCCCAACTATCCCTACCCTGGCTCCCATAAATCCATTATATGCTACTACTACTTTAGCAAACCTCTTAATATCTAAAATAAAATCTTCTTCTTCGGGAAAATAAATACCAGCAAAGTCAAATTTAATTTTTCTTCGGGTAAGGCCCGAAGCTGTTGAAATCGTTCCGCAAAATGAATCAGATTTTCTGTTTCCATCAGCCGTAAAAGGACCTTCCTTGGTTCCAAAAATTAAAATTGGAACTTTATCAAAAGCTTCTGCGACCGTAATGTTGGGAAGTTCTTCACCAAATGTCATAGTTCCAATAATAAGACCTTGTATATTATTTTCTTTGAAAAGTTTAATTACTTTTTGGGCATCTTCTTCAAATGTAACAAGCCCTTCATCAGTAAGATTTTCATCAGGGTATACAAGCTCTACTTCTCTCACATTCTTCTTGATTGATTCTATTGTACGTTTCCGCATTTCTACAGCCCAATCCTTGCTGAAGGGTGCTCTGTGAGATGGTACAAATCCTAACTTTATCATCTTTTTTATCCCCTCTCTAATGTTTCGATGACAAAACATACTTTTCTATTAAAATAAAATCGTTTTAAATGCAAACTGGATATTTCCCATATTTCTCGGCTGCATTCCAGAAAGCAAAAAAATTCTCTAAAGATGTGTCTATTTGAACATGATGAGTTGGAGAAATAATAAAGCCTCCTCCGGGACCCAAATTTTTAATTCTATCTTTTACTTCGTTTTCTACTTCCTTGGGAGTGCCAAAAGGTAAAGTTTCTTGAATATCAATACTTCCCCATAAACTTAAGCTTTTCCCGTATCGTTTCTTTAAATAATATGGATTCATACATTTCGGTTGTACAGGGTTTAATACATCAAGACCAATCTCAACTAACTCATCTATAATAGGATAAATTTTCCCATCCGAATGATAAGCAATTTTTAGATCAGGATTTATATCTTTTAATTCAGAAATTAAACGAGCCATCCTTGGTTTAAAATATTTACGCCAGATATCAGGAGATATAAGCATTCCATTTTGACCGCCCATATCATCTCCTGTCCAGATAATATCCACTCCCATACTTACAAGTTTTTTACCAGCATACAGATGATAATTAAATGGTATATCAAGAATCCTATTTGCAAGCTCTTCATTAGTGATAAAATCCATCATAAGCCTGTCCAAACCTCTTAATGCCCACGCGGTTTCAAATATGGTACATACAATTACACCCATAATTGCATATTCTTTTCCATATTCTTCTTTTAACTTTTTTGATGGTTTATAACGTCTCTTATCACTTGGGTCTGGTGGAGTATAATTATCAATAGCGCAGTCTTCTTCTAATGGATGCCCTGATATTTCAGTATAGTGCCCAATACTATTTTTTGTATTATATTCAACTATCTTAAAGTCAACACCCCATTCATCAGTATAATCACTATCCAGACTTTTATAGTATGAATTGGCAAACCCCTGGACAGTAAGTAATATATCATTTCCTATACGCAATTCAAGCTCATGTTCTACTCCGCCATGAGGATTGAATAAGTTATCTTTCATTCCAAAATGTTTACGTAACTTACTTGCGAATTCAGGAGTAAAACTTGATACTCTAGGTACCCTATCGGACTCTTTATGGTTAATTGCCATAAGCACTCTTTCTTTTGGTGTCATATTTTCCTACTTCAATAATTAATATTTTCCAAATTCCATTAATGTTTCAATCATACACATAATATTTTCCGGAGGTATATCACCCTGAATATTATGAACAGCACTAAACACAAACCCTCCTCCTTCCGCAAGATCGTTTATTCTTTTCTTCACTTCTTCACGGACTTCGTTAGGTTTTCCAAAGGGAAGAACGTGCTGTGTATCACACCCGCCTCCCCAGAATACTATATCGTCACCAAATTCCCTCTTAAGATCCTGTGTATTCATATCTTTTGCTGATACTTGAACCGGGTTTAATATATCAACACCTATATCAATCAAATCATGTATAAAATTTTTCGTTGCTCCACAGCTGTGGAAAAAAATCTTTGCATCTGTTTTTGCTTTAATAGCACTTAATAATTTTTTATCCTTTGGCTTTATTAATCTTCTATATGTTTCAGGAGATATTAAAGAACCAGTTTGAGTGGCAATATCATTCCAGTAAACAAATACTTGAATATATTTTCCAACTTCATCAAGGTACCGTGTACAATTCTCCATATACAATTCTGTAATCTTTTCCATTACTATATTTGCAAACCTCTCATTTGCTACAATACTAGTAAGAAAACGTTCCATCCCCATTATTCTTGCAGGTTGTTCAAATATCCCACCACCAAATATTGCAGTTCCCGTAATTGCATATTCTGTATTGTTATAAAGAAATTCTGCTTTCTCTTTAATCTTCAATATAGATTCACGACTATCAAGTTCTGGCCATTTATAGCTCTTGAGGTCATCCAAATCAATACTATTAATTGGAAATTCTACCCAATCAAAATAATGACCATTTTTCTTAGGCATTTGTAGTTTTGATCCCCACCTATCATAAAAGTAGTAGTACTTTTCATTACTAAATATTTCTTGATCGTCTGAATTAACATAATTAGTTTGAGCCATGCGAACATCCGCATTGAGCTTCTTTAGTAAATTTTCATCAAGATAAGGCAGCTGCTGGACATAATCAAATATTTTTATATCTTCAATTTTTATACCAAGAAATTTTTTTAAATTAGTGTATGCATCTTTATGTATAGAAGTAACAATTGTACCTCCTAAATCAAACGGAACTCTGTCAGGCTCTTTATGGTTTAAAGCAGTAACAAGCCGCTCCCTAGAATTCATAAAATAACCCTACCCTCTATAATTTCTATTCATATAAATATTTGCTTCTATAATAGTGTGGCGTAAAAGGATTTTATATTATCTACTTTTTTGTGTACCTATTTTTTTTATAAAGCTAATTAGTTTTTTACCAAAACCTGTTCTCTTACTCATTAATGCATAGATTGTAAGAGATAGGACTATGACTACACCATAAATAAATTTTGTCCAAAATCCAGAGATTCCACTTGAAACAATACCAGCTTCCAGGGACCCCATAATGATAGAACCAACAAAAGTTCCGAAGATGGTTCCTGTTCCACCAAAAACAGAGGTTCCGCCAATAAAAACAGAAGCTAATGATTTCATAAGGTATCCTTCCCCTGTGGATGGCCAAAAGTACAGCACTTCCATAGAAGCAAGAATGCCAGCAAACGCAGCAAAAAATCCCATCTGCATAAAAGCAATAGTCCTAACTTTTTCAACATTTACACCCATCATTCTAGAACTAACTGCATCATCACCGACACAAAGCAAATGAACTCCAAATCTGTGTCGATTTAAAATTAACGCAAAAACTATGGCAATTACAACCGCCCATAATGCTTGTGCCGGAACAACATTTCCTATTCTTCCCACAAAAGCTTTGTATAAAAATGTCCCCTGTGTATCAACCAAACTTAATCCTATACCACCACAAGCTATCATGACCAAGCCTCTCCACAGATACTGCATCCCTATTGTAACTATCAATGACGGAATCCCAATTCTAATTATAAATATACTATTTACAAATCCAGCAAACAGCCCTGTAGCTAAGCTACAAATCAATGCAAGATAAATATTGCCGTACTGGGTAAATGTTGCTGCAAACACCCAGGCACAAAACCCTATCACAGAAGGAAATGAAAGATCCATCTCTCCCAATATAACAATTGGCGTCAGAGCTATTGATATAATAGCTGCAAAAGGAATAATTGACATGAAAGCATAATAAATGTTATAGCTCAAAAATGTTCTGGGGTTTCCTATAGCAAATGCAAGAAATAAAAAAATTAATACGAAAAATATACTTATTTGTAATTTAGATTCTGTTAGTCTCAATTTAATTTTATCTAACATCTATTCCTTTCATAATCCAATGATATATTTCATTACTCCCTATCTTTTATTATCATTGTCTTTTTTTATTACCCCTCTTTTTTGATATATTCTATTAACAAGAGAGGTTTGCAGTTTGCTCTTTGAAAATAAAGAGGTCATGAAAAAATTTTTCATAATGAAATTTAAGAATTAAAGCACAATAATAAATTTATGCATTTGCATATGCTTTAATTAACCTCCCATGCTTTGCTATATATTCCAAATTTTCAATAAGTTTATCCATTGTTATATCCTTTTTCCAAATTGTACCTACTACCTTCCCGCGATCTAAGATTACAAACTTATCAGCCACAGCATAAACATGGTAAATACTATGTGTAATAAAAATACAAGCCTTTCCTTGTTTTTTTATTTCCTTGCAAAAATTTAAAACTTTATTAGTTTCTGAAAGTGAAAGATTATTTGTTGGCTCATCTAAAATAATTAATTCTGCGTCAAAATAAAGCGCCCTTGCTATCGCTATCCCTTGTTTCTCCCCTCCGGATAGACCACTCACACCCAAATTAGCTGCCAGCCCTTTTTGAGTAAAACCAATCATCTCTTTTAGCATTTTATCAGCATCGTTTTTAGACTCAGCAACTCTAAGAAAGCCGGTACGCCCATATACTTTTTCCCTGCCTAAAAATAGATTTCGCCATATATTTTGTTTTTCAGCCAATGCTCTATCTTGATAAACAGTTTCAATTCCAATATTTCGTGTTTTTTCAACATTATTGTTTTTTAACTCTCCACCTTTCCAAAATATCTTTCCCGTATCCTGTTTTGCAACACCTGTCAATATCTTTATAAGTGTAGACTTTCCAGCCCCATTATCACCTATCAGCCCCACTATTTCATTATTTCCAACTTCAAAATCAACTCCAGATAACGCAGTAACTCCCCCAAAAGATTTATGGATATTTTCCATTTTTACTAAAAGTTGAGTTACTTCTGAAGTTGGGGAAATTACTGCGTCGTTTTTCATATTTTACCTAATCCCTTCTTTAGCTAAACCTTCTAATGCCTCAACGTTACCTTCATCTACAAACCCACTGCCTGTATCAATATGAAGACCTGAGAATAAGTATTTCTTTGTTAAGCAAACCTGAAGAATTGGTAGATATCCCTGCAAGTATGGCTGCTGATCTAATACTAATCCCAGATACCCAGATTTGATGGCATCAACAGAAGCTGCCGAAAGATCAAATCCTGCAAACTTTACATCACCTGGTTCTAAGTTTGATGCTTTAGCATATGTACCTGCTGTTGAGGTAAGTCCGCCATGATCTGTTATTATTAACTTAACATCTAGATTTGATGCTATATAACCTGCTATTACTGGCGTACCCAAGCTTGCATCAGCATTAATTTCATCTGTAATTTCTAAATAATCTACAATTAACCCTGCTTCTTCCAAACCATCTATACAACCTTTTGACCTTAAACCACGTGTTTCTTGAGATAATAGCCCCCAAACCATTGCTCTGTCTCCGGCTTTTAAGTCCCACTTTATAATTGATTGCTTTGCCAATGCCAAACCAGAGGTGTACAGTCCTTGTCCAGCATACCCAAATCCATTTGCAACATACCTTGTTTCAATATTTGGAAGATCTGTATTTTGACTGGTTACTATAATACCCTTTGCTACTGCTTCATCCACCAGTGGAGAAAATGCGTCTTCACCTGGGTGTCCCATTATACATATACCATCAGGCGCAGCTGCAATAGCTTCTTTAAACTGCGAAATCATTTTTTCAGGATTCCAGTCTGACCATATATAAGTTACATCTGGCCCCAAATCATTTTGAGCAGCTACGGCTCCTTTGTATACCACACTGGCAAACGGACATCCCTCTGGGCCTCCCGGGAAGAACCAGATACTAATTCCTGAAAAATGTTTTCCCACTTCTACAGCTTCTTCTGTCTCTACAGCTTCTGGACTTGTTTTACAACCTGATGCGACAACAGCTAAAGTAAGTACAATCACTATCCCAAGAATTAAACCTACTTTTAACTTACTCATCATACCCTCCTTTTTTAAATTAGATTTACAAATAACACCTTAGATTTTCCTTAAAAATACTCTTTCCAGGGAAATCTTTCATTCTCTATTCTCTCATAAAGCTACCCCCTTTCCATACAGCACTTTTTATCTTATTATTAATTATCTTTATTTAATTATCTGAACTATTTAATAATGTAATAGGTATTTTGCTAATTTGTATTTTGGAAAATTTATTTACACATTTATTTAGTTTAATACAATATAATATAAAAAAGCGCTTACGCAACTGCTTACTTACAAATATAATCTTAAAGAAACTATTTATCTTTGTCAATTTTTTTTAAATTATTTTTTAGCCTCCGAGGTACTTTCTCTAACAATAAGCTTTGTCTTAAGGATTTCTGTTTGTCTTGGTAAATCCTTTTCTTTAATCCTCTTTAACAGAAACTCCATTGCAGTTTTGCCAATCTTGTACCTTTCCAACTCTATAGTCGTTAACATTGGTGAAACTATCTTGGTCAACGCTATATTATCCAGACCTATAACTGATACATCTTCAGGAACTTTAATACCAGCCAGCCTAAGTCCTTTCATAGCACCGATAGCCGTGAGGTCGTTTGAGCAAATTATCGCTGTCGGTAATTCTTTTTCTTTTAAAATTTTTCTAACAGCCTTTAAGCCGCCATCCATTTTGTGATTTCCCTCTATAACTTTATATTCTAGGCCAAGCCTGTTAAATTTTTCTATTGCTTCTATAAAATTATCTATTCTTATTTTTGCTGTTTTTAAAGCCCCGGGACCACTTACAAAATATATCTTTTTATGCTCAAGTGAGACAAGGTGCTTTACAGCCTCTTTCATTCCTACTTTATAATCAACACATATATTATCTATCTTTACATTTCTTCTACCCCAATTCACAATCACGATTGGTACTTTTGAGTTAACCAGTTCCCCCATTAACAAGCTATCTGCCTGACTTGAAGTAATAATTATTCCATCTACTTTTTTTCTTATCAAAGCCCCTATAGATTTTAGACCTTTTTCAATGTCATAATCCGTATTACATAAAAAAATATTATAATCATTTTTTACAGCTAATTCTTCTACGCCCTGCACAAGCTCAGGATAAAATGGGTTCCTAATATCTGAGATAACCAGTCCAATAGTATGTGTTTTTCCAGTAGCAAGCCCGCGAGCTAGTAGATTGGGCTGGTAGTTAAGTTTTTTCATAGCATCTTTTACTCTCTTCTTCGTTTCAGGCAAAACAAATCTAGTTTCATTAATCACATGAGAAACAGTCGTAGAGGATACTTTCGACAGCTTTGCTATATCATTGTAGTTAACCATTATTTATCCTATTTTCAATAAATTTTAATATAAGTGCTTGCGTAAGCGCTTACTATATACTACAAATTTTTTCTTTATAAGTCAAATTTTTTTCATAATTTTTTTTTGTTATTCAGTAATATTGTCACCTATGAATACACCTAATACTGAAACTATACGTTTAGGGTTAATAACACCACTAAAAGACCTGAGGCAAATTTTTAGTGTTTATGGTTGCAATAAGTTTTATTTTATGTTATATTGCTTCATAATAAAATATTAAGGAGATATTATAAATTATGAGTACAGCAATAAAAATATCAAGTGAGATTGCAAATGATGCAAGGATAACAGCAAAAGTCACACGCCGTTCCATGGCAGGACAAGTTGAATACTGGGCTTATATCGGTAAGATTGCAGAGGATAATCCAGACTTATCTTTTTCAGTAATCTATGATATTTTGCTTGGGAGGGAACAATTAAAAGGAGGACTTGGAACTCCTTATCTTTTTGGGGAAGGTGATTAGATATTAAAATAGTCCAATCACCACTTTTTAGAAAACAGAAGAAAAAATTATATAAAAAACAGATAAAGATACTTGATGAAGAGATTAGGAAAATAGTAAAAAACCCGGAAATTGGGCAGACAAAAAGAGGTGCTCTAAAAGGTGTTCAAGTACACAAATTCTATATTGAAAAACACCTTTTCTTACTGGCTTATCAATTAGAAGAAGACGTTTTAAATCTAATAATGGTTGGCAGTCATGAAAACTATTACAGGAACTTAAATAAATATTATAATGAATAATTAAGTTATTTATATACTCTCAAAGGAAATCAAGTATATCATTCAGTATTAAAATTCATAAAAATATATTAAATAATGTATTAATATGGTGGGCCTATCTGGACTCGAACCAGAGACCTCATCCTTATCAGGGATGCGCTCTAACCTGCTGAGCTATAGGCCCTCTATTTTGACACAGAGGTCAAAATATCAATTTAAATATTTTTTGTCAAGATAAGTACAGCTACTCGCTTTTCACGATATCTCCGCGCTCTATGAATCTGAGCTCGATACCGCCGCTGATCTTGAGTATTACATTTAAGACCCAGACCATTAAAGTCCCGAATGCAGCATAAAATACCGAAGCGACGAGCCCGCCGATTATAGCAACTACCGTAAAGAGGGCATTACCTCCACCCAGATCAGGAAGTCCAAAATCACCCAGACCAAAATTCTGCAGGATATCTGCCATATTTATTCCGTAAGAAGAAAGTCCAAGCCATGCAAGAAGTGCTATAATACCCATGATCACAGCTGAGATAATGAAGAATACGAGGTAGAAAACCAGTAGAAATTTAAAGCTGGAAAACTCGCTGACACTTCTTAAGACTTTTCTATCGATCTTTGCCATTCGTACCCCCCTAATATCATGTATAGTCCAATATACCTGAATATATATTGGACTATACCATTTTAAAACATATCTATATTTTCTATATAAGCTTACCGGATACTACATCTTTGTCCAGTTCTCTGCCATATCGCCAAGCCATGGGAACTTATAGTATTCGCCATTACTAGCTTTCATTATTATAATTATCCTGATGACTAAGGCTGCTATCCAGATTATAGGAAAACAAAATGCTCCAATTACTATCATAGTCAGAATCGCTGCAATTATATATAGAATTACTTCCGCTACCCCGATCACTATGGATTGCATTGCATGGAATTTGACAAAACGGTTCTCTTTTTCCAGC
>JAUWCR010000098.1 GCA_030609215.1 Actinomycetes bacterium
GGTACTTGTGATATTGGGTTTGTAGGAAAAGATGTCCTTGAGGAAAAGGAAAGTAATGTATTAGAATTTTTAGATTTAAAGAGCGGGATATGTAAAGTAATAATAGCAACCTTAAAGGAAGGTATTGAAAAAGTAAAAAACCATTATGAGCATTTTGGGTCAATAAAGGTTGCAACCAAATATCCTAATATTGCAAGGAAGTTTTTTGATAAAAAGGGAATGCAGGTAGAAATAATTAAATTATATGGATCTGTTGAGCTTGCACCTCTGCTGGGTATCGCTGATGAAATACTAGATATAACAGCTACAGGAAGGACACTTCAAGAAAATAATCTGGTTGAAATGGAAAGTGTTATGGTTTCAACTACCCGGCTTATAGTAAATGCAGTCAGCTATAGGTTGAAACATGAAGAAATAGATAATTTTATTGGAGATATTCAAAAAGTGAAAAAATAGAATAACTTATAAATTATATGGTTTTTAATATAATAAGATTACAAATTCATAAATATAATGGGAATATAGGAAATGAAAAGAAAAGAAAAAATAATTAGAAAGACTAAGGAAACTAATATTGAGCTAGAATTTAATCTGGATGGGAATGGCAGTACTGAAATAAAGACTCCTGTACCTTTTTTTAATCATGTTATCGGTAGTTTTGCAAAGCATGGAAGTTTTGATTTAAAACTTATTGCAGATGGTGACATAGAAGTTGGGTGCCATCATTTAATAGAAGATATTGGGATTTGCCTGGGCAAGGCAATAGCAGGGTGCTTGGAAGATAAAAAGGGGATCAGAAGATTTGCACATATAATACTACCAATGGACGAGGCAGAAATTACTATTTCAATGGATATAGGGGGAAGGGCATATTTGAGATATAATGTTGATCTTGAATATGAAAAATTGGAAAATTTGGAAACTACAATAATTGAAGATTTTTTCCGCTCATTAGTTAGTAATAGTTTTATTAATCTTCATATTAATAAGAATGTTGGATTGGATTCTCATCATATAATTGAAGCAATATTTAAAGCTTTTGGAATAGTACTAAAAAGTGCAACCCGCATTGCTGGTACTGATAGTATACCTTCAACCAAAGGTGTAATATAGCCCTATGTACATAGCAATAGTAAATTACAATATGGGCAATATTAAAAGTGTGGAAAACGCCTTTAGAAAAATAGGGGCTGAAATTAAAGTCACCAGTGATCCTGAAGTAATAAACAGTTCATCTGCTATTGTTCTTCCTGGAGTAGGTGCTTTTAAGGATGCGATTAATAATTTAAAAGATTTAAAATTACTTGATGTAATAAAAGAAAATATAAATAAGAAATTGTTCCTGGGTATTTGCCTTGGCATGCAGCTTTTGTATGAGTATAGTATGGAAGATGGTAAAAGTCGCGGGCTTGGTGTATTAAAAGGCTTTGTTGGTAAAATCCCATCGGTTGTAAAAGTTCCGCATATGGGGTGGAATCAAATAAAGATTATAAATAAAAATAATAAGTTATTCTCCGATATAGATAATGGTGAAAATTTTTATTTTATTCATTCATATCATATAATTCCTGAGAATAGAAATGTAATCAGTAGTGTTACGGATTATGGTATAGAAATAGTTTCAAGTATTGAGAAGGGAAATATTTATGGTTTTCAATTTCACCCTGAGAAAAGCAGTACAATCGGATTGAAGATACTTAATAATTTTTGGAAACTTGTAAAGGAAAATTCTTAATGATTGTAATACCTGCAATTGACATTATTGATGGTTCATGTGTCAGACTAACAAGAGGCGATTATAATTTAAAGAAGAAATATTTTAGCAATCCTTTAAAAGCTGCCCAACAATGGAAGGATAAAGGAGCTAGCTGGCTGCATATTGTAGATTTAGATGGAGCAAGGATTGGAACTGTAAAAAATCTAAATATTGCTGAAAAGATAAAGCAAAATATTGATATAAAAATACAGTACGGAGGAGGCATAAGGGATATAGGAATATTGAAGGAAGTTTTAGGAAGTGGTGTTGATAGAGCAATCCTGGGCACTAAAGCAATAGAGGATAAGCAATTTCTTAAAACTGTTATAGAAGATTTTAAAAATAAAACAATTTTAAGCCTTGATTATGGAAAAGATGGATTAATTTTTAAAGATGGATGGCAAAAAGGTACAGAAATTAAATTGTTTGATTTTGCAAAAGAGCTTGAAGTATTAGGAGTAAAAGAAATAATTATTACAGATATTTCCAGAGATGGAACACTGAAGGGGAGTAATTTTGAATTTATAAAAAAATTACTAAAAAATTTAAATCTTGAAATAATTATTGCAGGAGGAGTGTCTACTCTAAAAGATATTACTGATTTAAAAAAGCTTGAAAAAAAAGGAATTAAAGGAATAATAATTGGGAAAGCCTTATATGAAGGTAAAATAGATTTAAAAAAAGCTATAGAGATTGGAATAGGACAATGATTACTAAAAGAATTATACCCTGTCTTGATGTAAATAAAGGAAGAGTTGTTAAAGGAGTTAGTTTTATTAATTTAAAAGATGCAGGCGACCCTGTAGAATTAGCTGCGTATTATGACAAGCAGGGTGCTGACGAGATTGTATTTTTAGATATCACTGCATCACATGAAAAGAGAAAAACTATTATTGAACTTGCCAGTAAAACTGCTGAAAAAGTGTTTATTCCTTACACAATTGGCGGTGGTATAAGTGAAATAGAGGATATAAGGGAAATACTAAAAAAGGGTGCAGATAAAGTTTCCATCAATACAGCAGCAGTGGAAAACCCATCTCTTATTGAAAAATCATCAAAGATTTTTGGAAGTCAGTGCATAGTAGTTGCAGTTGATGCTAAATATAGGGAAAATGATTTTTGGGAAGTATACATTCATGGCGGAAGAACTCCTACTGGTAAAAATGTGACAGACTGGGTAGCAGAAGTTGAACAGTTGGGCGCTGGAGAGATTTTACTGACAAGTATGGATAGGGATGGAACTAAGGATGGATACGATATTGAACTTACCAGTGCAGTAACTTCTGCTGTAAATATTCCAGTTATTGCTTCAGGTGGTGCAGGGAATTTAGAACACTTAAGGGATGTTATAAAGCTTGCTAATGCTGATGCGGTTCTTGTGGCTTCTATTTTTCATTATGGAGAATATACTGTTAGACAGGCAAAAGAATTTTTAAAATCGGAAGGGATAAATATCAGGATTTAATCTAAGAAATATTTAATAGGAAGTGTCTGAAATTAAAGTTTATAGTTTAGGTATGAAAATATTAATGATTATTATTTTGGTATAATGTATTATAAAAAGGTATAAAAAAATAAATCTTTATAGTTTTATTAAATATTTAAACGGAATATAAAAGTTAATATAATAATAAAAGCAGTAGCAGGATGAATGAAAATAGCAGTATGATTAGTAAAACAAAAAAAGTAAATAAAAAATTAATCCCTGCAATTATTCAGGATTTTAAAACAAAAGAAGTATTGATGCTTGCATACATGAATAAAAAGTCACTTGAGAAAAGCATACAGACAGGAGCGACATGGTTCTGGAGCAGGAAAAGAGACAGCCTCTGGAACAAGGGAGAAACATCGGGTAATTTTCAAAAAATAAAACAAATAAAATATGATTGTGACAGTGATACTTTACTGGTAATTGTTGAGCAAATTGGGAATGCGTGCCATACAGGGAATAAGAGCTGTTTTTACAGGGAATTGAATAAGAAAAAAGGAGATATAGAGAAATTAAATTTTACAGAATTGGGTTCCAGTAATGAAAATATTTTAAATGAATTATATAAGGTGATTTCAAAAAGAATTAAGGAGAAGGCAGAAAATTCTTATACATATTCCTTACATAAGAAAGGGCTGGACGAAGTAATAAAAAAGTTTGGTGAGGAAAGCATAGAGATAATTTTATCGGCCAAGCACCAGGAAAAGAAAAAAGTTGTTTATGAAATTGCTGATCTTATGTATCATTTGATAGTTTTAATGGTAGAAAGGAAAATAACTTTGGCGGAAGTGTTTGAGGAATTAAAATCCAGGAGAAAATAAGGGGAAAATGATATGGAAAATATCAAAAGAATAGCACTTCTTACAAGTGGCGGAGATTCATGCGGTATGAATGCTACTATAAGGGCGATTACCAGATATGCTATATATAATAATTTAGAAGTTATAGGATTTTATGAAGGATACAAGGGTCTACTTAATAATGATTATAAAATGTTAGATTTAAGCTCTGTTGGTGGAATTGTTGATAGAGGCGGAACTATTCTTTATTCAGCAAGGTCAGAAGAGTTTAAAACCAGGAAGGGATTGCAAAAAGCAGTAGATAATTTGAAGAAGAATGAAATAGATGGGCTTATAGTTATCGGTGGTGATGGAACATTTAAAGGAGCGCATGATCTTCATAATATGGGAGTGAAAGTTGTCGGTATTCCTGCAACTATAGATAATGATATTCCTGGAACTGATTACAGCATAGGATTTGATACTGCACTTAATGTTATTATTGATATTGTATCTAAAATAAGAGATACTGCTTCTTCACACGATAGATTATTTGTAGTTGAAGTAATGGGAAAACAATCAGGAATTATTGCTGTTAATGCAGGTGTTGCATGTGCTGTTGATTATATAATTATTCCTGAGATTGAAGTAGACCTGGCTCAGATTGCAAATAATATTAAGAATCACAGGGAAGGTAAAAGACATATCTTAATTTTAGTTGCTGAGGGTGCAGCAAAAGCTAGTGATGTAGCATCCTCGATAAAATTATTAGCTGGCCATGAAGTTAGAGTCTCAGTATTAGGTCATATTCAAAGAGGAGGTTCTCCTTCAGCTATGGACAGGATACTTGCAGCTGAGTTTGGGAGGAAGGCAGTAGATTTATTGATAGAAGGCAAAAGTGACTATATGACTGTTATTAAAGGAATGAAGGTGGATGGCTGTCCTATAGATTATATGTTTGACAATAAGAAGGAAGTTAACAAAGATCTATATAAGTTGGCTCATATACTATCTTTGTAAAACCTTTTTAAAATATTTATGCATAGAAACTTTTATGGTGCCGAAGGTCGGGGTCGAACCGACACGAGCCTTGCGGCCCACTGGATTTTGAGTCCAGCGCGTCTGCCAATTCCGCCACTCCGGCACGCTAAAAATAATACAATTAATCATATTTATAATCAAGGTAAGTAAATGACTATTAAGGAATTGGTTTTTAATTCAATAAAGCATAAGTCAATAGATAAAATACCTCTTATGTATAGAGGTGAACCAGCAATGAATGATAAGCTGATAAGATATTTTAATCTTAAGAGCTTGAAGGATGATTGGGAAAAATTAACAGCAATGCTTGGAGCTGATTTTTATTCTGATGGCGAGACACTTGGAGGATTCACAACTTACTTTCCAAAATACATAGGTCCTGGATTTGATACTGTTTTTGAGAGCAACCACTTTAATGTATGGGGGATTAAACCAGTTTATATTTATGCAGGAGGGAGTAGAGATCTAGGTATGACGATAAATCCTCCATTGGATGATTTAAATGATATTAATGATATTAGGAACTATAATTATCCAAAACTGGAGTGGTTTGATTTTGCTGTGTACAAGAACAATACTGAACAAATTGAGTTTGAAAGTGAGGACCAACAGGATGAAATTAAAATTAGTGAGTTTAAAAGATCTAATAAATATTTTTTA
>JAUWCR010000162.1 GCA_030609215.1 Actinomycetes bacterium
AGAGGAAGCAGAGGAATTATGTGACAGAGTGGGAATTATTGATAATGGAAAGCTGATAGCTCTTGACTCTCCTGAAAATTTAATTAGAGAAGTAGGAAAAATTGCGCTTGATATTTTTGCTGGGGATAATTATTCTACAGATTTTTTCTCTAACAGAGAGGGAGCGCTCGAAGCAGCTAAAGGAATAAAAGATAAAGTAGTTATAAGGAGAACCAATCTGGAGGATGTCTTTTTGAAAAAAACTGGAAAGAGGGTAGAGAGTTGAATTTAAAAGGAATATGGGCTGTAATTTACAGGGATATCTTACGGGAAAAAAAGAGGGGCATAAGGTCGCTTATAGGGATGATGCTGAGCCCGCTGCTTTTTTTTATCGCATTTGGTTGGGGTATAGGAAGAAATATAGATATAGGCGGAGTTTCTTATATGTTTTTTATACTGTCAGGGCTTATTGCAATGAATGGAATGAATACTGCTTTTTCAACTGCTACTACAATTAACGTAGAAAGATTTTATTGGAAAACGTTTGAAGAATTTCAAATAGCTCCTATATCTAATTTTGATATATCTATGGGTAAAATTATATTTGGTCTAACTAAAGGATTTATTGGCTCTGTATTGATATATTTACTGGGGATGGTGTTTGGGATAATTTTAAAAATAAACTTTCTTTTTATTATAAGTGTTATGCTTAACTGTTTAATGTTTTCTTCTATGGCATTATGGATTGCACTGTTAGTAAAGACTCATCAGCAGCAGGGTGATTTTAATTCATTCATAATGATACCAATGGCTTTTCTGTCAGGAACTTTTTTCCCTATTAATAGATTTCCGTATGTTTTTAAGGCAATCTCTTTAATTTTACCCTTAACCCATTCTACGAATTGCATAAGAGCTGCAGTTCTGGGCAATAATTTCCCCTACTATTCATTTATGGTCGTTATTGGATATATTATTTTATTTTTGATTTTTGGAATTAAATGTGTAAGGGACCTAAGTCTTTAACTAATGTTTTACAAACAGATAATTTTATGGCTCACAACTAATTGTAATTTGCGATGTAAGTACTGTTATGCTGCTGATATGCATAATAGTAGCAGCGAAGATTTAATCTTAGAGAAAAAGAAGATTATTTCCAAGGATATAATCAGAAAAGCCATAAATCTTTTAAAGCTAGAAGCGGGAACTGTGCTTCAGATTTCAGGAGGTGAGCCTACCCTGTACCCAGAGCTACTTGAATTTACACTAAATTATGTCAGAGACAGGCGGCCCAAAGCCTCAATTCAGCTTCAAACAAATGCAACCCTGATGAGTGATAAAATGATAGAGCTAATCAAGAAAAGCAAGATCAGTGTAGGAGTCAGCATAGATGGTACATCAGATGTAAATGAAAGATTGAGGGGTAAGACAAAGCAGGCTATTTCTGGGATAAAGAAACTGGCAGATAATAATATTATGGTGAATATTACTTCAGTAATAACTTCAGAAAATGTAGGACATATGTATAAAATTATAGGTCTTGCGGCATTACTTGGTAATGTTAGTAGTGTTTCTTTTGATTTTCTAAGGAAATCCGGAAGAGCTGTAAAAAATTTTCAAAACCTGCAAATAGATATTGAAGACATGAAGTCTGGTTTTTTAAGAGCTTATAAATTACTAAAAACTATTAACAGTAAAAGGAGTAAGAAGATTGTAATTAAAGATTTATTCTTATTTAATTTAAGGTTAAATAATAGTAATAAGAATCCTTATTATTGCTATGCTGCAATGGGGGACAGCGCGACTGTAGCTCCTGAAGGGAATATGTTTTTATGTCCATCACTGGTTGGAAGAAAAGAATTTTACTGGGGTAATGTAAAAGATAAAAATAATTTAAATTCTTTAGCAAAGAGAAGTGTGGAAGATCTAAAAGATTGTAAGAATTGTGAGATTAAGTATATTTGCCGGGGAGGTTGTCCGGCCAGAGCATATCTTGAAAACGGTGATTGGAAAAGTATAAATACTTTTGAATGTTCATTTAGAAGATGGATGTATAAAAATTACATTAGAGTTAGTAAAGATGGTAATGACCTTGTAAGATGTAGGACTGGCTGAATGATGGAATTTTTATGAGGTTTAATAATTGGAGCAGTACATGATTGCAAAAAAATTTCAAATAGGAATATATGGTAAGGGTGGCATTGGTAAGTCAACTATAACTGCAAATCTGACTGCAGCACTGGGATTATTAGGTAAAAAAGTGTTTCAGATTGGATGTGACCCCAAAAGTGATTCAACCAAACTGCTTTTACACGGTTTAAAACAGGAGCCCATGCTGGAGATATTAAAGGAAAAAAGCATTAGTGAAATAAAAATTGAAGATTTTATGGATATTGGTTTTGGAGATGTATTCTGTACTGAGGCCGGAGGACCAAAAGCAGGAGTTGGCTGTGCTGGCAGGGGTATTATAACAATGATGGAAGTGCTTAAATTAAAAGGTATATTTGATTTGTATCTTGATTACATATTTTACGATATTCTTGGAGACGTGGTTTGTGGCGGCTTCTCCGTTCCATTAAGAAAAGGATATGCCGACGGTATTATTATTGTTACTTCTGGGGAATTTCAATCTCTTTATGCAGCAAATAATATCTGCAAAGGAGTAAGGAATTTAGACAGTAAGCTTATAGGAGTGATTGGAAACAGTAGAAATATTGAAAATGAAAAAAGTTTAATTGAGGAATTTTGTAAAAAAATTAATTCAGAACTTCTTGCATTTATTCCAAATAGCAAAGTATTTAGGGAAGCAGAAGTAAATAGGAAAACACTTTTAGAATATGATCCTCACCATAAAATATCAAAAATATTTTACACACTGGCAGATAAGATAATTCATAGAGACTTTAAACTGAAGAAGCCTGCATCCATGAGTGATGAGGAATTTGAGGATTTAAATTATAAGTATTTAGGAATTAAAAAAAGTAAATCCAGAAGTAATGGTAATCATAAAAGGAATAAAAGCAAGCTAATTTTGAAATTAAAACAAATCAACTCCAAAGATAGAGAAAATTTAAATTTAGACCTTTTCAACAACCAGGCCTTGAGCAAAAAAGAAGAATTTTTTTTTAAAAAACCAATAGATAGGATTATTAGCAAAAGCATCAAAAATCGTGAAACCTTGCATGGATGTTCAATTGCAGGAGCCTTTCAGATAACCAGTCAGATTAAAGATTATATAACTGTAATGCATTCTCCATCTGGCTGTGGTTATATAAATAATAATTCCATTTCATCTGCATCACTGATAGAGAAAATATACGGAACAGTGAACGCACCTTCTTTATATACCAGATTGCTGCTAACTAATATGGAAGAAAAGGACGTCATATTTGGAGGCAAGCAGATTTTGCAGGATTGTATCAAAACTGCCGTAGGCAAGTACAATCAGAAAAAAATCTTCATAATTACTTCATGTTCCTCAGCTATCATAGGGGACAGCATAGAGGATATAATCTCTGAACTTAAACTTGATGATGATATAGAAATAACGGTGATTGATATTCAGGGAGTAGTAGGCGGGGATTACTTCCAGGGCATGCTGGATGCTTATAAGACCATAGCTGAAAAATATATAGATAAAACAGTGGAAGCCGACAAAGAAAATAACTATGTTAATATCTTAAATGAAAAAACAATGCTTGGCGATACTGATTATAATTTTAGAACGATCGAAAAATTACTTTCTTTTTTTGATATAAAAGTCTTCT
>JAUWCR010000201.1 GCA_030609215.1 Actinomycetes bacterium
GGCTGTATTCTTTTATTTCATTTTTAACTGCTTTAAAGTAAAGAGTTTGAATTTCTTTTGTTATAGGACCCATCTGTCCATTTCCAACGGTTCTCTTGTCCACACTGCCTATTGGTGATATCTGAGCACCTGTTCCACAGTAAAATAGTTCATCGGCAGTATACAGCTCAGTTCTATCTATAGATCTTTCCAATGTATCAATTTTTAATTTATCACCAGCCATCTTTATAACAGTATCGCGGGTAATTCCTATCAATATATCATCCGTAACAGGAGGTGTTATGAGTTTATTATCTTTAACCATAAAAATATTCATAGCACTCCCTTCGCTTACATGCTGTCCATTAGAAGTAAGGACAATAGCTTCATCGTATCCATTTAGCAGGGCTTCGGTTTTCTGAAGCGCAGAATTAACATAAGAACCTGATATTTTTGCTCTTGGCGGGATACTGTTATCAGGTATTCTAGTCCATGATGAAGTACAAACATTTATTGCCTTATTTGTATCCAGGTATTCACCTAGTGGGATTGAATAAATGAAAAGATCTTGCTCATTGCCAATAAGCTTGGGACCTATTTTTAACCCGCTATTATATGCAAAAGGTCTTACATATGCATCTTCTCTGTAATCTTCTTTTTTTAATAATTCAAGCGCAATTTCAGAGAGTTTTTCAATTGAATAATTAATTTTTATCATTAAGATGTTTGCATTTTGGAAAAATCTTATATAGTGATCTTTCATTCTAAAGATATAACTTTTCTTCTCTTTTTCATTCCAATAACTTCTAATACCTTCAAAAATTGCTGTTCCATATTGCAGCGAGTTTGTTCTGATATCTATTTTTGCTTCACTTATGGGGACTATTTTTCCTTGGAAAAAAGCATACTCGGGATTTTTCATATTCTATCCTTTTTAAAATCTTAATTTTTATATTTTACTATTTTGATTTTTTTTTGCAATTAAAGTAGTTTAAACATGCAGAATTATTTTTTAGAGGAGTACCTGAAATGCTCCTTATATACAAGAAATAATTAAAATAACCACTCTTTAAAGAATTAATTTTAAATTAGTTATAATTTAATAATTCTTTCAGTATTTTCCTTATATTAAATTTTTACAGAGGTAGACGTTTTTAGTTAATCGTTTTTTGATTTAATCTTAAAAACTTTAGTTCCACATGTGGGGCAAGTACCCGTAACAGCTGGTCTACCATTTTTCATAGTGATATCTTGTGGATTTTTAACTTCAACTTTTGTTTTACATTTTACACAATAAGCTTGCATATTCTCCTCCTATTTGTGAGAATTTATATTATAATTTTATATATTATATATCATAAAAGGGAAATTATACATAATAATTTATAAAAAAATATATTTTTTTATAATATATAATAAGTACTCTTTTATTTAAGTATGTTGGAATAAAATAATGATTTAAGAAAATATTAAAGTCTATAGATATATTTTTAATAAATGATAGCACCAAGGTATAAAAAAACAAAAATAATAAAAATTTCTGTTATTGTTTTAGTGATATGCGGTATTTTAATATCTATTTATCCTCTATATAAAAATTATAAGGTTGCAAGAGAAAATTATAGAGCTCTATCTTCGTGGGAGGAACAAAAGAAGATTTTACAGGAGGATTATTATGCTATAGAGGCAACAGAAAAGTTAGACGAAGAAATAGGAGGATCAAATGAAAGTGATGTAAATTCTGAACTTGTAGAAGAGAGTAATGTATTAAGTGAAAACTTAATTAAAGAAATAGAATACAGAACTGTAGGATATGGTCGCAAGGACTATGATTATTTTAATGCTGATAATTTTTTCCCATTAAAAATTTCAATTCCAGGAATTGATCTGGAATGGATTGTAAACGAAGGGACAGATACTGGAACTTTAAAGAAAGGTCCTGGTCATATTGTTGAAACTTCGTTACCTGGAAATATGGGAAGATGCACTATTTCTGGCCATAGGACTACATATGGCTCTCCTTTTAATAGAGTGGAGGAACTGCAAAAAGGTGATTTAATTTATCTTGAAACTATTAGGAATGATATATTTATATATGTAGTAAAGGAGCAGATAATTGTTAATCCAGAAGACGTTTATATTATTCGGGGGGCTGGCAAGAGAGAATTATTACTAACTACTTGCCACCCAAAATATTCTGAAGCTAAAAGATTAATTATAATAGCTGAATTGATAAATATATATCCATTTTGGTTAATTTTCTAATAAATACTAATGTGTTTAAAAAAGTATATTATATTTATATGGCTGAGGGCTAGCATATTAATAAATAACAGTATTTTTTAGAGGCTGTAGAGTTATGAACAAAAAGGCTAGGGATACAATATTTTCAGTAATTCTAATCCTGATTATAGTAATACTTGTGGGGTATGATGTTGCTATGGTGTACATTCAAAAAATAAAAGTGCTGAAACAGATAGAGGAACAGGAAAGACTTGGGGAAGAAAAAATAAGATTAATAGAAGAAAAAAAGAAAGAATTGGAGTTAAAAAAGGAAAAGACAATTATAGAAATAGTAGAGTTTGATGAAAAATATAGAGTAATAGAAAATGAATTCTTTAATGAGATTACAAAGCTTCCAGATGTTTTAAGTGAAAAATTTATTAATATTGATCAACTTGAAGAAATTACAGTAAAGAGAATTAGTTATTCAAAAGAATTTAAGAAGAAGCTTTTTCAAATAGAAAATGTCCCTGAACCTCTTGAGGATTTCTATAATTTAAAAGTTGATTTTTTGAATAATGATATTGAAACATACACTTTGTTAAATGATTATTATACAGGTAAATCTTA
>JAUWCR010000002.1 GCA_030609215.1 Actinomycetes bacterium
CCTGAACCTGCAGGCGGTGCACAGAATGATCAACGGAGAATGGTAAGAATTGTAAAAAGATATATCCTGGATGCATTAGGGAGATACGATAATGTATCAGGTTTAGAGTTAAAAGCAGAAAGATCAAAAAAATATGAATCTATAGGAATTTTTTTAACCAAGGAGAGTAAAAATTTATTTCCCGACAAATAATGTTACTTTAGAACCTGGTGGAATATAATTACCCTTAAGTGGATATTGACCTAAGACCATATCTTTTTGTACAGAGTATCCAGAATCAATCATATTTATCTCATAGCCAAGATTATTCTGAGTAAGAATATTTATTGCTTGAGTAATATCCATTTTTGTAACATCTGGTACCAGGGTTAGCTGCTCTGCAGTTGATATTAATAATTTAACCTGACTATTTCTTTCCACTTCTGAGCCTGCAGGTGGAAAAATATCCACAACAGTTCCAGGCAGGCACTCTGGTTTTGTAATTTTGCTTGCGGTGATATTTAGTCCCAAGGATTCAAGTTGTGATAAAGCAAATAGGTAATCGTTACCAATGATATCAGGGATAATTATTTTTTCTTCCCCCAGGCTAACTGTTAAATTAACAGTTGAACCCTTTTTAATTTCTTCATTATATGAAGGGTCCTGGTTAATTATTTTATCTTTACCAATTGTTTGGCTATATTCTTCAGTAATATTACCAGGGTTTAGGCCAGTTTCTTCCAGTATCTTGATACTATCTTCTAATGTAAGAGCTGTCAGGTTTGGTGATAAGATGTAAGAGCTGGAAGGCTGCTCCTTTTCAGCTTCTTTACTGCCCCTACTTACAGTTACTTCAATTTCACTATTTGGAGGAACATTTGTATTAGAATCCGGGGATTGCTCAATGATGCTGCCTTTAATAACACTAGAACTATAAACCTCGTCTTCTACTATTAAGATTAAATCATAGGTTGAAAGTATATTTTCTGCGCTTTCAACTGATAGATTTCTTAATGGCGGAACTATAATAAAAGCAGAGCTTTTCTTAATGTCAAAATATTTGAAAATAAAAATTAGAGATAAGATTAAAAGAGATATTATAAAAAATGCGGATAATATAATGTAAAGGATTGAGCCTAATTTTTTTCTCCTTCCATACAAAAGAGAATGGCTGTAGCTATAGTCATTTTTATTGCTAAATATATCTTTAAGGGCATATTTCTTATTCTCACCAAGAGTATCTCTATTTAATATTAAAGGTTTGCCGGTTAAAAAATTATGGAGATCTTTTCTGAGGTCTTTTATAGATGTGTAACGATTAAATTGTTTTTTTTCAAGACAGTGCATGATAATTTTTTCAAGCTTTACTGGAATATTTGAAACTAATTTAGATGGTTTTACAGCTATTTCACTTATATGTTTTAATGTAATGTCAATTGAGCTTTCACCCCTAAAAGGAACATCTGCTGTTAACATTTCATACATAACTATACCTAAGGAATATATATCAGTCCGACAATCCAGTATCTCACCCTGTGCCTGTTCGGGTGAAATATAATATGCGGTACCTATTATATTTAAGGTTTTTGTTGTATCTTCAATTAGAGACTTAGCTATACCAAAATCAGTAACTTTTACTGTTCCATCTGGTGTTATTATTATATTCTCGGGTTTAATATCTCTATGGATGAGATTATTAGTATGTGCCTGGTCAAGGGCGTTACAAATCTGAATTGTATAATTTGCCACAGTTTTTGGGCTAAGCACACCTTTTTTTTCTATTATATCTTTTAATCTTTGCCCTTCTATATATTCCATACAGATATAGTAAGAATTATTAAACTTGCCCCAGTCATATACCATAACTATGTTTGGATTATTCAGTTTAGCTAAGATTTGAGCTTCTTTTTTAAATCTTGCTACAAAATTTTTATTATTAGCAAAAGCTTCGTATAGTATCTTTATGGCAACTTTTCTGTTTAGTTTTATATCAAAACCAAGATATACATCAGCCATACCGCCTGAGGCAATTTTTTTTACTATCTTATATCTATTGGAGATTAAAATAGAATCTTTATGATTTTCATTTGTCATTACTATTAAATATTATATTTTTGTTTCACATAATTTTATAATGATAATTGTGATATTATCAAAGCCGCCTTTGCTTTTTGAGTAATCAATTAATTTATTTACAATAACTTCTGTGTTTTTAAATTTTTTAATAATTTTTAAAATAAAATCATCCTTAAGCATTGAGTTTAAGCCATCTGAACATAATAACAAAATATCTTCATTCTGAAGTTCCTGTATGAAAAAGTCAGGGCTTACCGTGTAACTTGTCCCCAATACTTTTGTCAAATAGTTTCTTTGAGGGTGGTTAAATGTTTGTTCATAAGTAAGTTTTCCATTTCTATATAATTCACCAACAATTGTATGGTCTGATGTTAAAAGTTTAAGATTATTATTACTTTTTATATAAAGTCTGCTATCTCCAACATGGATTACATATGCAGAGCTGTTATATATATAACAGCAAGTAAAAGTAGTTCCCATGCCAGAATATTCCATTTTAGAGATAGAATTTTTGTAAACAGCAATATTAGCTTCAGTTATGCTGGAAGTGAGTGCCTTTTTTATAGTATCAGTATTTAATTTCTTATTTTTTTGATTATTTTCCTTATTATAAATATTTTCATTATCCTCAAGATTAATAAATTGTGAAAAATTCTTTTTGAAAGTTTCAACTGCAATGCTGCTGGCAATTTCTCCAGCTCTATGCCCGCCCATGCCGTCAGCAACTATGAATAAATTATTTCCGGCGTAAAAAGAATCTTCATTTTTTTCTCTAGAGTTTCCTATGTCTGTTGCCCCAAAGTATTCCATGCATTTATTATAAGTTATAATTTATCATTTATAAAATTTTTTATTAAACAAAGAGGTATTCTTTTTGCACAGTTTTTATTGTAAGGAATACAGTAAAGATAATGCCATTTAAAATCTAGCCTATTACTATTTTTTTTATTAAAAAAATTGACATGCAAAATAGATTATGATTTAATGTATAATGTAATACCATTGATACAAGTAAGCACAAAATTGTAGGCTTGCAAAGTTGTTTTAGGGTATTAAGTGTAGTTTTTTCTGAAGATAATAGGTTTAATAATAATTAGGACTTGCAATTAAAAGAAAGAAAAGACTATGAGCAGCAATAAGAAGCAAATACCAAAATTTGAATCAATTCCAAGAACTAACATACCTAAAATTATAGTTTCCAAAATAAAGGAAAAAATATTTTCTGGTGAATTAAAACCAGGTGATAAGCTTCCAAGTGAGAGAGAGCTGGTAAATAATTTTAATACAAGCCGAATAACAATAAGAGAAGCCATTAGGATACTTGAAACTGTAGGACTTTTAGAAGTAAAAAGGGGGAAAGAAGGCGGTTCTTTTGTTAAGGAAATTAATTCAGCTTATTATGCGGATTTTCTTTCAGATATGTTAGTACAGGGGCTTCTTAATATTTCTGAAATTACTGAAACCAGATTAATGTTAGAACCTGGTATTGCCAAACTTTCAGCCAAAAGGGCTAATGAAGAAGATATATCCCGGATGAGGGAATGTATAAATGAAGCTAAAATATATATTCTTGAAAAAAAAAGACCTCGCAGTATAAATATTAATTTTCATAATTTAGTAGCTAGATCAATACATAATAAAATGATTTACTTTGAAGTAACATCAATTACAAGGATTATGATAAAAAATGTTGACTACTCTACTTTAGATAATCATGATGTATTAAGTACTATTGAAAGGCATGAAAAAATATTTAATGCAATACGTATGCATAAACCAGAAGAAGCATTTAAGGAAATGTATAACGATATAGAGATGGTACATTTAGCACTTAAAAAGAATGAGTGAAAAAAGAATTGGAAAATAAATAAATTTTACACAGAAAGGGTGTTAATAATGAGTGATAATAATATTTTAAATATAATTAAACGCTATAAAGTTCTATCTACTCCTGCAATATCAGACGCTCTTGATAAATTAGGAATTAAAGGTGGATGTGAAGGAATCAAACCTCTTTTCTATGGAGTAAAAGCTGTCGGTCCTGCTGTAACCTTAAAGTATCTTCCTGTAAGTGTAAAAAAAGAAAGTGTGGGGGATTATATTGATGAAATTAAAGAGGGCATGGTACTTGTTCTTGATAATAATGGCCGTACCGAGTGTACTGGATGGGGAGGCATTTTAACTATTGCTGCAAAGGCAAGAAATATTGCAGGAACTGTTATTAACGGTGTTTGCAGAGATATAGAAACTGTAAGTGATCTGAAATATCCTTTATGGAGCAAAGGGCATTTTATGGTTACAGGGAAAGACAGGGTTGGTCTTGCAGGTTTCAATGTGCCTGTCTCGCTAGGTAAAACTAGAGTAAATCCTGGTGATCTTATAGCTGCAGATGATACTGGTGTTGTAGTTATTCCAAAGGAAAAAATAACAGAGGTTCTAAAAGTTGCTGAAGAAATAGAAGATAAGGAAAATAAAATAGTTGAAAGCATTAAGAGCGGCCTGTCCTTAAAGGAAGCAAGAAATAAGTTTCATTACCATAGTTTGCAAACAAAAATAAATAAATAATTGGTATTTATTTCAATTTGGAAAGGATGTGGGATAATTTGAATGCTGAAGATATAAAAAAGGCAAACAATATTTCTAAAAAATTATCAACAACAAATATTTCAGATGCACTTGATTCCCTGGGGCTAGCAAGCGGCGTTTCAGGAATTTTACCTGCTTTTGATTGCCCTAAGATATTTGGGTCTGTGGTCACTTTAAAGATAACTGCTGCTGGTCTGACACCTTCAAAATCACATCTTGGAATTGATGCAATAGTTTCTTCTAAAAAAGGGGATATTATAGTCATTGATAATGGCGGAAGAGAAGATGTTTCATGCTGGGGTGAGATTTTAAGTTATGGAGCAAAGAACAAGGGAGTTGCAGGGGTTGTTATTGATGGAGCATTTCGTGATATTGATGATATAAAAATTGTTAATTTCCCTGTTTTTGCAAGAGCAGTTGTTCCTGTAACAGCAAGAAAGAGAATTATGGGTTTGGAGACCAATAAAATAATTCAATGCGGTGGAGTTCAGGTAAGGCCGGGTGATTTTATTATGGCTGATGGAAGTGGAGTTGTTATTATTCCATCAGAAAAGCTACTTGAAGTTTTAAGTAAAGCCGAAGAGTTGTTTAACAAGGAACAGGCGATGATTAAAGAGATTAAGGCAGGGGAGCCAATAGATAAAGTTGATAAAAAATATAGCTATGAAAAAATGATTTAAGTAATTGATTAGAGAAATATTTTCTATGATTTACGAAACTCATATGTTTTGAAAATACAGCATAAATTGAATTTACTTGCAGGAATTGATTGATAAAGTATCAGTATTAATAAAAAGATAGTAGAAAGATATAAATAAAATGGATTATATATCTAAAGTAAAGAGGAAACCCAAAAAAGAATTAATAGATAAAATAAATAAATTTCAGACAGCCACCCTTCACGAGGCTTATGGGAAAAGAGGTGCTCTACCTTCAGTAATAAAACCATTGGATGATAATTTTTCTCTGACAGGTCCCTCTGTTACTGTAGAGCTTAGGCCAGGGGATAATTTGATGCTTCACAGAGCAATATATGAAGCAAGTAAGGGAGATGTACTTATTGTGGATGCTAAGGGATTTAGTGAGGCAGGTGTCTGGGGAGAAATTATGACAAGTGCTGCAATTGAGAGGGGAATTGCAGGGCTTGTCATATATGGAAGTGTTAGGGACAAGAAAGAAATAATTAAGTTAGGTTTTCCTGTTTTTTCATCTGGTGTTTGCATTAAAGGTACAACAAAAGTTACACCAGGATTTATAAATAAGACAATATGTATATCTAATGTGGTAATAGAGCCAGGTGATGTTATTAGGGGGAACAGCGACGGTGTTGTTGTAATAAGATACGGGGATCTTGATGAAGTAATTCTAAGAGCTGAAAAAATTATAGAAAAAGAAGATAAGGTTCTAAAGAAAATAAAAAATGGTCTTAGCACATTGGAAATATACAATTTTGAAGATTTATCTAAATATGATTTTAAGGAAAAAAAATAAGTTTTTTAGGAGGCATAGATGGCAGATTTTACGAGCAAGATTTCAGGAGTGGTGTTTAAGAATCCAATTATAGTTGGTTCAGCAACTCCAACATGGGATTCAAAAAGAATTAAAAGATGTATTACAGGAGGTGCTGCAGGTGCTATTGCTAAATCATTATTTAGTGATTCTGCAGCTATTGGCCGAAAATACCCTAGACCCAGATTTAAATTGTTTAATTATAGAGAATATCCTAATTATCCAAAAGAGTTACCGGATAGCTTTACACTCCGATCGCTTGAAGAATGTTCTTCATTTGGATATGAAGAGTATATGAAGGATATCAATAATGCTAAAGATTTAGTAAGGGATGATGGAGTTGTTATTGCAAGTCTGTCCGGGTCCACAAAAGAGGAATGGAAGACTATGTGCGAGATGGTAAATGAGACAAAAGCTGATTGGGTTGAGCTTAACAATTCTTGTCCTTTTGCTGCCGATATGGGTATAAAAATAGGAGCTGGTGCCGTAGGTCTGACAAAAGAATTTGTACACACGTGCAGTAACGTTTTAAAAAAACCTTTTAGTGTGAAACTGACACCTCAAACTTCTGATTCTATATATCTTGCAAAAATGGTGGAGGCTGAGGGAGCGTCTGCCGTAAATCTATCTGCCAGGCTTTCTGGAATAATGCTGGATATTGAGACAGCTTCACCAATAGGCTGGGGTTCTATAGGAGGATATGGAGGACCCTATTTACTTGGCTATGGGCTTAAGACTGTTTTTCAGATTGCAAAGGAAATAAAAATTCCTATTATTGGTGGTTTGGGTGTTTGGAAATGGCAGGATATTGTAAGTTATATCATGGCTGGTGCTTCTATAGTACAAACAGTGACAGGAGTAATGCTTAAAGGATTTGATATAACTGGTAAATGGGTGAAGTGTATTGAAGCATGGATGGATGCTAAAGGCTACAAAAACATAGGTGATATCAAAGGGTTAGCCCTTGAAAATATTAAAAAGACATCCGAAGTTGAAAGAGAATATCCAGGCATACAATTTGCTATTAATAGGGATCTCTGTAATAAATGCGGTGTCTGTAAAAAAAGTTGTATGTATGAAGCTATAAGCATTACTAAGGTTGGTGCTGTTATAAATGATGAGCTTTGTGATAGATGTGGAATGTGCTATGAAGTTTGTCCTGAAAGAGCTGTAAGGATTAATAGAACTTAATGTATGAAAAAAATGAATTATTTTTTACTAGATATTGATCTTACAAGTAGAAAGATAGAAAAGAAAGTTATACCTGACAAGGCTATTCAAAATTTTATTGGTGGCAGCGGGCTGGGAGCATTTGAACTTTTCTATAATTCTGATATTGATTGTAACCCTTTAGTCAAAGATAGTGTTTTATTGTTTCTGGCAGGGCCATTAACAGGAACAATATCTCCATCTTCAGGACGGCACGCAGTTGTAGCAAAGTCACCATTAACAGGAATTTGGGGAGAAGCAAATGTAGGCGGAAAATGGGGCAGGGAGCTGCGAAGAGCTGGTTGGATGGCAGTAAGATTTTCAGGCGTATCTTCAGAATTAGTTTATTTATGGATAGAAGATGAGAATGTTGAAATAAAATCTGCAGAAAATATTGCTGGATTGGATACTTTTAAAACAGAAGAGATTTTAAAAGAAATGACTCATGATGATGCAAGAATTGCATGCATAGGTCCTGCTGGTGAAAATTTAAGTTTAATTGCTGGCATTTTTACAGATGGATATGAAGCAAGAGTAGCTGCAAGATGCGGGCTTGGTGCTGTTATGGGCTCTAAGAGATTGAAGGCTATTGCTGTTCATGGAACTGGAAAGCCTTTTGTTTATGATGAAGCTAACCTTAAAAAATATGTAAAGAAACTGATGCCTGAATTTACCAGTGGAACTAAAAGATTAAGGGAGATGGGGACACCCAGTTTGGTAGTGGGTCAGGAGGAAATGGGTAATTTCCCTATAAAAAATTTTCAACTGGATGATTACAGAAAAGAAGTAGAAAATATTTGCTGGGATAGGATGAAGAGTACTATTTTTGTAAAATCTGTTAATTGCGCAGGCTGTCCCGTAAGTTGCGGAAGACTTGTTCAGGTAAAGAATGGTAAATACAAAGAAGAGAGGGTTAATGGTGGTCCTGAATATGAAACTATTGGAATGCTTGGAAGTAATTTACTTATAAGTGATCTTAATGCGATACAGTTTATGAATCAGAAATGCAATAAAATTGGCATAGATACTATAGAAGCTGGCGGATTGATTGGGTTTGCAATAGAAGCATTTGACAGGAAAATAATTGGCCCAGAAGATACAGGTGGAATTCATTTAAGATGGGGTGACCCGGATATGGTCTTAGATGTAATTGAGTCTATTTCTACAAACACAGGTTTTGGCAGAGTCTTATCAAATGGTTTTAATAGATTGTTTAAGGTATGGGGGGAAGAAACAAAAAGTTTTGCCCCTCAGGTAAAAGGGATGAGTTTCCCAGCTCATGATCCAAGGGCATATAATTCAATAGCTGTAGGTTTTGCAACATCAAATAGAGGAGCATGTCATCTTCAGGCTTTTTCTCATGTTTTTGAAAGGACAGTTACAATGCCAGAAATTGGAATATATAAACCAATGGACCCTTTTTCTTATAAAGAAAAAGGGGAAAAGACAGCATTAATACAGGATGTGATGTGTTTATTTGATTCATTGAGCTTGTGTAAATTTGATTTATTTGGAGGTATAAAGGTAAAAAATATGGCAGAAATGCTTTCACTGGCTACAGGATGGGAATTTGACTATAAAAGAATGCTAAAAATAGGTGAAAGGATATTTAATTTAAAGAGGCTGTATAATAATAAATGCGGCATATCTAGAAAAGATGATGTCTTGCCAGAAAGGTTTATATCAGAGGCTAAATTGCATTCAAAAGCAAAGGGAAATCTTCCGCCATTAAATGAAATGTTAAAAGACTACTATAAATTTAGAAAATGGGACAAGAATGGAGCTCCGGAAAATTATAAAATAAAGGAACTGGGAATAAGATTATGAATAATTTAAAGACATTTTTTCCCAATGTGGTTTTAACTGGTGCAGGAGTTATAAAAGAAATACCTTATTGGGTAAATCATTTTAATGGGAGAAGGGTTTTACTTGTAACTGACTCAAATATTTACAAGTTAGGTTTTGCTAACAAAATTAAAGATACGGTGTCTGCTGGCAGTATTGATTTGGTAATTTGGGATGGAGTTATTGCAAATCCTGATCTTGCAACTGTTAAAAAAGGATTGGATGCTTTAAATAAAGATAATTGTGACTTTATCATTGGTTTAGGCGGCGGAAGCGTATTAGATGCAGCAAAAGCCATATCAGTATCAGCAACAAATGGGGGAGATGTTAGAAAATGCCTTGGACTTTACAGGATAACAAAGAGAGGGCTTCCGATGATACTTATACCCACAACATCTGGGACAGGCAGCGAGGCAACACAGGCATCTGTACTAGTAGATGAAGTAAATGATACAAAGGTTGCAATTTATTCAGAGTACAATATGGCTGATATTGTCATTTTAGATTATGAATTGACCTATGATTTACCTTCAAAAGTAACTGCTGATACAGGTATAGATGCTCTTTGTCATGCTATAGAGGCTTATGTAAGCAAGGGTTCTTCTGACTTTACAGATCTAATGAGTTTAAGTTCAATAGAAAAAGCAGGAAAGTATTTAGTTAGAGCTTACACGAATGGGAAAAATGACAAAGAAGCAAGAGAAGGTATGGCGGATTCTGCGTTTTACGCGGGAATGGGTTTTTGTGGAGCAGGACTGGGCGGTGCTCACGGGCTTGCGTACCCGCTGATAGATTATAATTTATCACATGGACGTTCAGTTGGTGTTTTTCTTCCCTGGGTAATGGAATATAATTTATCTTGTGCTGAAGAAAAGTTTTCAAATATTGCATCAGCATTAGATAAGTCATGTGCATCATTATCAGTAAGGGAAGCAGCAAGAAAATCTATAGATATCGTAAAAGGGGTTTTAAAAAGTCTTGATATTTCATATAAGCTAAGTGATTATGGAGTGGAAAAGGGTAAGCTTTCTTCAATGGCAGAAATCGCGGTTAATAGCACAAAAAGACTTTTAAAATTTAATCCAAAGCATATATCAGTAGAAGACGGGCAAGAAATTTACAAGAAAGCATATTAAATGAAATCTTGAGGGGAAGATTTTGTGGAGTCTATTGTTACAGATATTTTAGTTGTAGGCGGAGGCGGTGCAGGAAGCAGGGCGGCACTAACTGCAAAGATGTCTGATCCTGATTTAAAAGTAATGCTTGCTACTACCGGGAAGTATGGATTTAGCGGGAGTACAAATTTTTTTGCATCTGAAACATTGGGAATAAATGCTCCATTTAATTATGAGAATGATGGAGATAATCCAGAAATATATAAGAATGATATTCTGGAAACTGGATTGGGTCTTGCAAATGAAGAATTATGTGAAATTATATCCAGGGAATCATCTTTGAGAATTAAAGATCTTATTGACTTGGGAATTAAATTTGACTCATATGATAACGGTAAAATAAGGCAATACAGGCTTTCAGGTTGTACTAAAGCAAGATCAATGTCAGTTAATGGAAAAACAGGATTTGAAATAGTAAAGGTTTTAAAGAATGCAAATTACATGCAGGGAGTAAGTATTATTGAAAATTGCAAATTAATTGATCTGGTAGCTTTTAATGGAGCGGTTCATGGTGGAATATTTAATACTAGAGATAAGTTTATTTTTATAAAAGCTAAAGCTGTTATTCTAACAACTGGAGGTGCAGGAGGAGCATTTGATTATAACGTAAATCCTGCCAGCTCCTTTGGATATTATGGCTATGTATCTGCACTTAAAGCAGGGGCTAAAATTATAAATATTGAGTTTATACAAATTGGTCCAGCGGTGGTTTATCCCGATAAAAAATTTATAATACATTCTTATATATGGTCATTTTCTCCACGCTTGTTAAATAAAAAAAATGAGGAGTTTTTAGAGAAGTATTTACCAGATAATTTAAAAGTAGGGGATGTTTTACGTGCAAAGAGATTTTCTTATCCTTTTTCCTGCAGAACAATTGCAAAATATTTAGATATAGCAATATTTAATGAAATTATGTGCGGAAATGGTACAGGGAAAGGCGGCATTTTTTTAGATATAACTCATGTGCCAATAGGAGAGTTAAAGAGTAAGGCTTATGTTATTTATGACACTTTTAAAAAAATAGGTTTTGATATATCCAACCAGTTTCTTGAAATTGCACCAATGGTACAGTCATTCAATGGTGGAATAAAGATTAATGAAAATGGAGAAACGGGAGTTTTGGGATTATTTGCAGCAGGAGAAGCAAGTGGAGGTGTTCATGGAGCTGATCGTCCGGGTGGAAATAATCTTATAGATTGTCAGGTTTTTGGTTATAGGGCTGGGGCCTCTGCATCTAATTTTGTATCTGGTAAAAAAGATGGCAACTATAATAATAACCATTTTGTTGATTTGAAAGTTAAAGAAATTGAAAAAATTATAGTTTCTAATAAGGGTAGTGAAAATATAGAGAATTCTGATAATTTAGGAAAATTATTTTCTCGATATTTAAGCGTAGTAAGAAACAAAAATGGATTAAATAATGTCTTAAATATTACAGAGGATATAATTATGAAGAAAGCTAATGGCAGCATCAATACAACCTCTGATTTATACAATACTGCTATGATGGGAAATTTAATAGCAAGATCTGCACTACTTAGACAGGAAAGCAGGGGGATACATTATAGAGAAGATTTTCCTGATAAATCTTCTGGTTTAGATAAAAGAATTATTGCATGTTTAGAAGAGGATGAAATTATAACAGAGTTTGAAAGAAATTAAGTTATTAATAACTATTATAAATTATTAAATGAGGTGATTTAATGAAGGATTTTAGAAGCTACATCCAATATCTTAGAGATAGGGATGATGTTATTGATATAGAAGATGAAGTTTCACCAATAATAGAAATAGGGAAAATTGAAAAAAGCTATAATACAAAAAAAACTATTTTCTTTAAAAAGATAAAAGGTTATGACATGCAGGTAATCGCAAATATTTTTTTTAAGAGAGAAAATATAGCAGAAGCAATAGGAACAACAAAAGAAAATATTAAAAATAAGATAATAGAGGCTGTAAATAATCCTTTAAATACTGTTAAAGCTAAGAATGCTCCTGTTCAGGAGATTGTAGTAATAGAAGATAATATAAACCCTTTAAAATTCTTACCAATTCCAAAACACTATATTAAAGATGATGGAAGATATATAACTGCAGGAGTAATTTTAGCAAAAGATCCGGAAACAGGTGTAAGAAATATTTCCTTTGCAAGAATGATGGTTAATGAAGGAAATAAGATAAATATAATGATAAATAAGGAGAGGCACCTGCTTCGTTATTTCAATAAAGCTGAGAAATTAAATAAGCCGCTTGAAGTCGCTATAATTTTTGGTGCTCATCCAGCAGTGTGGTTTGAGGGAGCTATGCCTGATGGCCTGGTTAATGATGATATGGATGAGATGAATATAGCAGCTGCTCTAATAGGTGAACCCCTGGGTATTGTTAAAGGGAAAACAGTAGATTTAGAGTATCCTGCAGATGCTGAAATTGTTATTGAAGGAAGAATGATTAATAACATAAGAGAAGAAGAAGGGCCATTTGGAGATTACTCAGGCATATATGATAATCCTCCAAGGGAAAACCCTGTAATTGAGATATCTGCTGTAGTAATGAGAAAAGATGCAATATATCATGATCTTCTTCCACATACTTTTGAGCATTTTTATCTTGGCGGAATACCGCGTGAAACTGATCTATTGAAAAGAGTAAGATTTGCTATTCCTACCGTTAAAGATATTCATTTAACTACAGGCGGATGTTCACGCTTTCATGCAGTTGTCAAAATAGGGAAAAAAACTGAATCAGAACCAAATCATGTTATATTTGCAACGCTTTTTCCTACTGAATCTGCAAGAGATATAAAGGTCGTTGTAGTTGTTGATGAAGATATTGACATATATAACTCTTTTGATGTTGAATGGGCTATTGCTACAAGAGTTCAATGGGATAGAGATATTATCGTAGTAGATAAAATGAGAGGATTACTTGATCCGTCAGCGAAATCTAATACTCCGCAAACGATAATAGATAGGGGTGAAATCTTAACATCAAAAATAGGGATAGATGCTACTATTCCTTTTGAAAAACCACAGTGGTACGGTCTTTATGAGCGTGTTGGATTTGAATAAAAAATAAAAAAGAGAGGTGTGTTATGAAAGATTACAGTAAAGAAGAACTTATCTCAAAACATAAGGAGTATTTAATGCCTTCGGTTCATACAAGTTTTAGTGAACCACTGTGCGTAGAGAAAGGAGTTGGCGAATATTTATTTGATATTGATGGAAGAAAGTATCTCGATTTCTATACTGGGATAATGGTGGTTGTATCAGGACATTGTAATGAAAAAATAACAAAAGCTGCTACTGAACAGTTGGGTAAGATTCAGCATACATCGGCTTTCTTTATTAATCGGCCTATAGTAGAACTAGCTGAAAAATTAGCTGAAATAACTCCGGGAAAGCTAAAAAAATCATTTTTCGTAAATTCAGGTTCTGAAGCAGTGGAAGGAGCCGTACATCTTGCACAGGTACAAACAAATAGAGACACTGTTATAGGGCTGCAGGGTGGTTATCATGGGAAAACTCTGCTTGCAAGAACTCTAACCTCTGGTTCTGTATGGAGAATAGGCTCAACAAATGTACCAAATATAAGATATACTCAAAATGCTTATTGCTACAGATGCCATTTTAATGCTACTCCCAAAAATTGTGATATGGCTTGTGCAAAATATCTTGAAGAGATTATTCAGACACAGACTCCTGGTGAGATTGCTTGTGTTGTAGCTGAAACTATACAGGGGGTTGGAGGACTTATAACTCCGCCAGAAGATTATTTTAAAGTATTAGCAGAAATTACAAGAAAATATGGAGGGCTCTTGATTATTGATGAAGTTCAAGCTGGATTTGGGAGAACAGGGGGTAAAATGTTTGCTATAGAACATTATGGTGTTGATCCTGATATTATGGCTATGGCTAAAGGAATAGCAAATGGTTTTCCGTTAGGAGCATTTATTGCTGATGAAAAAGTGGCATCATGTACTGATAATCCATCAGTATCGACATTTGGCGGCAATCCTGTGTCATGTGCTGCTGCTATTGCAAATATTGAGTATATTCAAGAAAATAATATTTTAGAGAATTCAGAACGTATGGGCAAGGTATTTAGAGAGAAGTTTTTACAGTTAAAAGAGAAATACGATATAATAGGCGATGTCAGGGGAAGAGGTCTTTTTTGGGGACTTGAGCTTGTAAAGGATAGAAAAACTAAGGAACCAGCCTGGGAAGAAGCGGGAAAAATGATGCAGCTATGCAAGGATGAAGGATTAATTATAGGCAGATCTGGCGGTTACTTTCATGTTCTAAGGCTTGGTCCTCCTTTAAATATAACTAAAGATAAAGTAGAAGAGGGCATAAAGATAATTGATAATGCTTTTTCAAAATTAAAATAAAAGAGAGAAACAACAGTTATAAATTGCAAGTGTATTATTAGATTAAATTTTTAAGAAGAGGAGGTGTCTATAGTAAATAATTTATTCAAAAATTTATAGCAAAATGAAAGGAGGTAAAATATAGAGGTATGGGTTATAATAGTAAATTTTTTAATTGCCCAATGAGAGGAGGTGGTTTTAATGGGAGCACCTAATATTTTTTGGATCTATATTGCAATAGAAGTAGTGCTGGCTCTTGCAGTATTAATCTATGAATTTGCTTTTAAAAGAGGCGGCAAAAAGAAGAGTTTATGATGTTTATTATTTAATTACCTAAAGGAGGGGAGTGAGTTATGGGTGTGTCTTTTTATGTAACATTAGGCTTATATATGATTATTCTTATTATCATTGGGGTATTTTTTTCTAGGAGAAGCAAGTCTTTTGATGATTACTTCCTTGCTGGCAGAAACTTGGGAATCTGGCAAACCACTGCAACGAATTTAGCCAGCTGGGCTGGTGCAGGAGTAGTAATAGGGTTCACAGGATATTTCTTTGAAGGCGGATACTCAATGATATGGATTGCAATTCCTACAGCTATAGGAGTTTATGCTTTTGCCTTTTTGCTTTCAAGGAGAATAAGCAATATCAGGCAGTATACAATTCCTGATTTACTGGAACTTAGGTATTCAAAAACAGCTAAATATGTTGGCGGAGTATTTATATTGATATACATGATAGGACTTACTGCTGCCAATTTTATGGCTGCTGGATGGATACTTAATGTAGTTACAGGTCTTCAATTTGAGATAGGAATGATTATAGCTGCTGTAGTTATCGTAGCTTATACTATGCTGGGAGGGCTAAAAGCTGTTGCCTGGACAGATATCTTCCAGTGGATAATTTTATCAATAGGTATAATTCTTGCGATAATTTTTGTTTTAATGCGTGTAGGCGGCTGGTCAGAAATGCATGCAACGATTGCTGCAAGTGAGGAAACAAGTTGGATGTTATACCCAATGGCTGTTTTTGATGTAAAAACGATAATATCGTTTTTCTTTATCTTCACACTGCCTTTTATAATTGATCCAATCATGTATCAAAGATGCTATGCTGCAAGGACTCCAAGAATTGCAAGGCTGGCTGTTACATATACAGGTATTTTTGATGGCTTTTTAACTTTTGGAGCAATTGTTATAGCTTTTGGCGCAGTTATTTTGTTTGGCAGTGTTGAAGGTTTTGCTCCTGATTCTTCTTTTCCTATGATAGTAAAAGAAGTAATACCTGGTTATGCTGGAGTTTTTATTCTTGTAGCATTGATAGCAGCTGTTATGTCCAGTGCTGATACTACACTACTTGTTTCTGGCGGTACAATATCACAGGATTACTACAAGCCTATTGCTAAAAATCCAAATGAACGATCTGCCAAGAAAATTACAATTATAGCTGTACCAATAATTGCAATACTGGCATTGTTTTTAGCATGGCAATTTGAGTATATAATGGAGGTATGTATTTTTGCTTTTTCAGTTTTTGTTGCTGGTGCAGTAGTACCGATTATAGGAGCATTTTACTTCAAGAGGGGAACAAATGCTGGTGCAATTGCTTCAATGATAGGTGGTGGAGGAATAGCTATTGTATGGAAGATATTAGGTGAACCTTTTGGATATGATCCTGTAATTCCTGGTCTTGCATTGTCAATAATTCTGTATTTTGTTATATCATACTGTACAAGGAGACCAGATCCATCTAAAATAGAGCCATTTTTAAAAAGTAGTAACTAAGTAAGCAAAGATACAGGCACAGTAGTAAATTAATAACACAGCGGTGAATTGGTAATTGAGGAAAAAAAGAATAATAATAGGTATTTCAGGTGCAAGTGGTGTAATTTTTGGGATAAGGCTTATTGAGTATTTTCATAAGAATCCTGTATTTGAAACGCACCTTGCTTGGGGCACTGAAGCGAAGAAGATATTATCGCTTGAAACTAAGTATAACTTTAAAGAAATTGAAAGTCTGGTAGATTATGCATATACAGAAGATTTCTTGAGTGCCCCTATAGCATCAGGCAGTTTTAAAATTTACGGGATGGTTGTTTTACCATGCTCGATGAGAACATTGGGAGCTGTTGCAAATACTACACCCTATAATTTATTAACAAGAGCTGCTAGCGTATGCTTAAAAGAGAGGCGCAAACTAATACTTGTAATTCGGGAAGCACCACTTCATCTGGGATACATAGAAAACATGCATAAAGTTGCCTTAAGCGGGGGAATTATACTGCCCCCGGTTTTAGCTTTCTATAATCATCCAAAAAATATTGATGATATTGTTAGCTATACTACTTGTAAAATTTTGGATTTATTAGAAATAGAGCATAATATATGTAAAAGATGGGGTGATGACCAGAGGTAATAATGGTAAAGTATGCAGGCATAAATAAAGCTTTAAAGGGATTTAGAGACAAAAAAATTCATGCAGGGAAAGCAACTATTGGAGAACTTATAAATACTGCAGCTGATATAAATATAAAGCTCAGTGATATTATAATTGCTGAATCAATGATTCAAACTGGTTGGAATATCAATGAATTCTTTGATAGAGTATTGAATGTATTTAATCATAATTTAAGAGCATTGGAACTTGGGCTAAAAAAAGGGCATAGTTTTTTACTTGATAGAGTAGCAAGAGACTTGAATGAAAGTAGCATTAAAAATGGTGCCGTCCTTGATGATATATTTATTAATAAATCAATAATATATACACTGGCAACTGAAGTTGGCAATCATGAAATGGGGCTCCAACCAGCTGCTGGTACTGGTGATTCTTGCCCATATACTTGGCTGCTTAGAGCGCTTATTGAGACAGAAAGTGATCTGGAAAAAGTAAAACGGGGTATTTCAGTATTACTGAAAGTCAGTACAATTTTTAGATCAGGAAAGACTACAACAGGATGTAATATGGAAGGATATGGAGCAGGCTCTACTGCTACTGCAGCATGTCTTGTAGAGGTAGCAGAAGGTACTCCAAAACAGATAGAACATGCAATGGTACTGGCACTATCGCCTACAATTGCTGTTCCATGCACGCCGAGGGTAATGGTTCCTGGATTATGTGCAAATCATATAGCGTCTGCTATAACGACAGGCAATAATGCTGCTAAAATTGCATTAAATTCTTCAATGAAGGTTAATGTTGATATTGATGCTATGATATCCATGGCAGCTGAAGTCCACAAGAAGGCTGCTCCAATTATTACTGAAATAAACGTAAAGTGGATGAGACCTTATTTTAACAAGAATGAAGATATTGATAAATGGGTTGATTCGAAAGTTTTAAGTGAAGAAAGAAAATCGGCAGCTGATATTAAAAAAGAATCTTCAGATTATATGAGAAATATAATTAAAAATTCACCTCCTATTGATAATCCATTTGGAGATGTTGTTGTAGGTGGAAGCAGTATGGCTGTAGGCTCGCCAACAAATATGGGACGCATTGTGCACGAGTTATTAGAAGGAGAGATTGAAGAGATAAAAATAGAACTAACCTATGATCTTTTTGTAAGAAGAGCTATTAATGTACCAGGCATCCTAATGGGCGCTGTATTTGGCGCTAAGACAGATGATATAGAAGCATATAAAAAGGTTGTTAATTATGTTAAGGAAAAAGGAATAAAGGTTACAATTAATAAAGTTGATACCCCGGAGATACAAAGGCTTTTTGTAAGAACAAATAGTGGAAGGTATATGCTTGATTCAAGAAACAGGGGAGGCGGAAGAATAACTATTGTAGACTCTGCACCATCAAAAGAAATGGCAATCAAGGAAGCAAAGAAACTGGGTATTGTTATTGTTTAGTATTTTTCATTG
>JAUWCR010000033.1 GCA_030609215.1 Actinomycetes bacterium
CCAGCTTTAGCTATAATTTCTGCTTCTTTCTCATGGTATTTAGCATTTAATACCTGGTGGGGAATTCCCCTGCGATTGAGCATTTTACTCAAATGTTCTGACTTTTCTATAGAAATAGTACCAACCAGAACAGGCTGCCCTCTCTCATACCTTTTAATTATATCTTCAACAACTGCATTAAACTTGGTATTTTCAGTTTTATAAATTAAATCAGGCAAATCATTTCTTATCATTGGTTCATTTGTTGGAATAACGACAGTTTCTAGATTGTATATATGCCTGAATTCCCCTGCTTCAGTAATAGCTGTTCCAGTCATGCCAGCTAATTTTTCATACATCCTAAAATAATTCTGAATTGTAATTGTCGCCATAGTTTGATTTTCTTCTTTTACTTTAACATTCTCTTTAGCTTCAATAGCCTGATGCAGGCCTTCGCTATATCTTCTTCCTGGCATAAGCCTTCCTGTATATTCATCAACTATCAATACTTCTCCATCCTTTAACATATAATCTACATCTCTGTTGAATAGATAATGTGCCTTAAGAGCTTGGTTTAAGCAGTGTATGTAAAGATAATTAGATGGATCGTAAAGATTTTCTACCCCTAGAATTTCTTCAACTCTTTCTACCCCTTTTTCTGTTATACCAACAGTTCTTGCTTTCTCGTCAACATCAAAATCTTCATTTTCGCCTAATCTGGGAATAATCTGGGAAAACTTTTTATACAGTTCTGTAGTTTTATATGATACGCCAGATATAATAAGGGGAGTCCTTGCTTCATCAATTAATATGCTGTCAACCTCATCAATAATTGCATATGGATGCCCATCTTGAACCATATTTTCTTTATGTAAAACCATATTATCCCTTAGGTAGTCAAAGCCAAATTCATTATTAGTTCCATAAACAACATCACACATGTATTGCAGCCTTTTCTCTTGACTTGTCATGCCATGTTGGAGCAATCCGACTTTTAAATTTAAAAACTTATAAACCTCACCCATCCATATACTATCTCTTTTAGCAAGATAATCATTTACAGTTACAATATGAGTACTTTTCTCTGTAAAAGAATTTAAATAAACAGGAAGAGTTGCGACAAGAGTTTTCCCTTCTCCTGTTTTCATCTCAGCAATTTTGCCTTCAAACAAGACAACACCGCCCATTATCTGAATATCAAAATGACGCATATTAACCGTTCTTCTTGCTGCCTCCCTTACTACTGCAAAACTTTCAATCATCAATTCTTCCAAGCTTTCTCCCTTTTTGTGCCTGTCCCTAAATTCTATAGTTTTTGCAGCCAGGCTTTCATCTGAAAGTACTTTTACATCACTCTCAAAACCATTAACTCTCTGAACAATTTCCTCATACTTTCTTAATTTTTTTCCTTCACCGACCTTAAATATATTTCCAATTTTTTTTAGCATTTATTATCACCTACTATATTACAAGTATTATACACTTGGCTCTATCAGGCCGTAGTTGCTGTCTTTTCTACGATATATGACAGCAGTCTTTTCGCTTTCTGAATTAATGAAAACAAAAAAATCATGACCAAGCATCTCCATTTGCATCACTGCTTCTTCTGGTGTTATTGGCTTTATAGCAAAATTTTTTGTTTTTACAATTTGTTTTCTTATTTTTTCTTCTATGTCCTTTTCAGGTACCACTTTACTGCTAAAATTCTTTCTTCCTCTCTGAATTATTTTGTTCCTATATTTTTTAATCTGACGTTCTATTTTAGAACTAACTTTATCAATAGCTTCGAACATATCCATACCGGAATCAGTAGCTCTGATTACACTACCTCCGGTAAAAACAGTAACCTCAGCTAAATTATTTAAATTAATTTTTGGATTCTTTTCAAAATTTAATTTTACCTCTATCTTTATTGCTTTATCCAGGTATTTATTTACCTTACTTTTAATTTTTTTCTCAGCATAATTTCTTACACTCTCGTCAAGCTCCATATTTCTTGCCTTTATAATGTATTCCATTACCCGTCCTCCCGTCTTATAATATATTACCCTATATCTACATTTATCGCTTTGATACCTCTTTCATCCTTTTTAAGCTCAAACCCCACTCTCTGACCTTTTTTTAATGTTTTAAAACCATCTGTTAAGATAGACTCGTAACTTACAAAAACATCCTCACCATTATCCTGCTCAATAAAACCAAAACCCTTTTCAGGACTAAACCATTTAACTTTTCCAACTAATTTACTCATAAAAATTACATTCCTCTGGCAATAGTTAATAAATATATTTTATTTGCACCTGATTTTTTAAGTACAGAACTAATCTCATTTAAAGTAGCCCCTGTAGTCCATACATCATCAATTAAAAGTATATTTTTTCCATAAACTAAAAGATTGTTTCTGACTTTAAATGCCTCTTTTAAATTACTTTTTCTTTGAAAAAGATTTAATTTCTGCTGCCGGGATGTCTTTTTTATTTTTATTATATTGTTAATAAAAGGAATATTTAATACGTTTGATAACTTTTCTGCTATAACCTGCATGTGATTTTGTATTACTTCCGAACCTGTGATTGCAAAATCTGGTACTGTTTCAATATAATCAATATCCTCTCTTCTGTAATATTTATTGTAAGCCTGTTTTAAAAAATTAATTAAAATTTTACTAATGCTGTATATCTTATTATATTTATACTTGTGTATTATCTTTTTTAATTCCCTTCTATACAATGAAAAGCTCCTGAGCCTGTAAAAATTAAAACTTTCCTTTTTGCATGAGGCACAGATTTTAATGTAATTTCTACTTTTGTCAAATGAACTATTTGTATTATAGTCTAAAAATGGTTTGCCACAAAGGTTGCAAATCATTTTTTGGTACATTTTTACTTTCGCGCAACATTCCTGGCATAGAAGCTCATTATTAACTTTTCCACAAACCGAACATATTGGAGGAAGAATTATATCTTTAAAAAATTCAAAAAAATTTAAATTTTTAAACAATTTATTCCAAACTTAAGCTTTCTAATTCTTTTTAATATTTTATCTTATCATTTTTTATTACTTCATTTGACATTATTTTTACACTGGGATGAATTATTATTCCATCCCCTATGACACTTTTAGAACCAATAACAGCTTTTTCCAAAACTGATGCTTTATCCTTTATTTTTGCATTATACCCAATAATAGCACCGATAAGGGAAGCATCTTTTCCAATATAGCCGCTTCCCCATTTTATACCCCTATACATAACAGCTCTTTCGTCAACAACAGTACTATCACCCAGTATAATAGGTCCAAAAAGTTTTGCGCCCTTTTTTATTGTACAATTATTGCCTATGCACACAGGAGGTATAATCACTACATCTTCCTGTATTCTACAACTTTTTCCAATCCATACACCTTCTTTAACCTGTTTTCCAGGAATAATTACTTCTACCTTACCCTCCAATGCATCAAAATTACCAAGCTGATATTCATCCAAACTACCAACATCATTCCAATATTGATTATGTTTATATCCATAATATGTAATACTTTTTTCCAAAAGATCTGGAAATACATTCTTCCCAAAATCATAAAATTTACTTTTGGGTATATAATTAAATATCTCTGATTCAAATATATATATTCCACTATTGGCAAGATTTGATTTTGCTTCTCCGCTTAAAGGTTTTTCTTGGAAACCAGTTATTTTTTTATCCTTTGTAAGAATCACCACTCCATATTGAGATGTATCTTCCACTTCTGTTAATACAAGAGTGCCTATACCGCCTTTCTTCTTATGAAATTCAATAGCCTTTGTTAAATTTATATCTGTTAAAGCATCGCCGCTTATAACTATAAAAGTATTTCCCTCAAAAAAATCTTCAACTTTTTTTACTCCTCCTGCAGTCCCCAGCAGTTTCTCTTCATATGAATAAGCAATATTAACCCCCCACTTTGAGCCATCGCCAAAATAATCCTTTATAGCTTCAGGGTACCAGTGTAGATTGCAAACAATATCATTAATTTTATATTTATAAAGAAGCTCAATTATATGTTCCATAACAGGCTTATTTACAACAGGAGCCATTGGTTTTGATATATAATCTGTAAGCGGCCTAAGTCTTGTCCCAAGACCTGCTGCTAAAACCATAGCTTTAATTTTATTCATTTTTATTCAACTCCTACTTTTACAATATTATTATAATACTATTTACACTTAAATATACTTTTTTAAACATTCATACATTTGTTATTTTTTTATATTTTATTTTTTCATCAATTGGCCTAAATTTTTTCCAAATGGAGGATAAACCACACCTTCTTCAGTTATGATAGCTGTAATATTTTCACTGGGAGTCACATCAAATGAAGGATTTCTTACTGGCATATAATCTGGAATGATCCTGGTTCCCATAACTTCTCTTATCTCACTGGGCTTTCTTTCTTCTATTGGTATATCACCTCCGCTGCAAATACCAGTATCTATAGTTGATTTTGGCGCTGCAATATAAAAAGGAATATCATAATATTTAGCCAAAATAGATATACTAAGCGTTCCTATCTTATTTGCACTGTCTCCATTTGAAGCAACTCTATCCGCACCTACAATTACCGCATCAACCATTTTTTTAGACATAAAATACCCTGCCATGTTATCTGTAATTATAAAAAAGGGAATTTTTTCCTGATAAAGTTCCCATGCAGTAAGCCTGGCACCCTGAAGATAAGGACGGGTTTCATCAACAATTACATTTTCAATCTTACCAGCCGAATGGAGACTTCTGACTACTGCAAGGGCAGTTCCATATCCTGATGTTGCTAAAGCTCCTGCATTGCAGTGAGTGAGAACCTTAAGTTTATTTTTATTTTTACTGAAAATATCTTTTCCATTTTTACCGATTCTGTAATTAATACTTAGATCCTCTTCCTCTATTTTTTTTGCCCTGTCCAATAATTTTTGTTTAATTTCATCCACTGTTAAATGCTTGCTTTCATATAAGATTTTTTTCATACGGTCCAAAGCCCAAAAAAGATTCACTGCTGTTGGTCTTGCCCCAGAAAGTATTTTTATACTATTTTCCATGTGGGATAAAAATTCATCTTTGTCACTGCCACTAAATTCCGCTGCTGCAATTGCTGCCCCATAAGCAGCAGTCACTCCAATCGCAGGAGCACCTCTTACAACCATATCCTTAATAGCGCCAGCTACCTGTTCTGTGCTGCTGCAATTAATATAAATCTTTTTAAACGGAAGTTCTCTCTGATCAATTAGCTTCAAGCTTTTACCATCCCATACGAGGGTCCTGACTCCGCTTGCTTTTAATTTTTGTTTTACGTTCCCATCTCCCATGAATTAAGATATTCCTCCTGCTCGCGTGTTAACTTATCTATAGTTATTCCCATACTTTTTAACTTGAGCTCTGCAATTTTTTTATCTATTTCTGCCGGAACAGAATAAACCTTCTTTTCAAGAGACTTGCTATTTTTATACATATATTCAGCACTTAATGCTTGATTTGCAAAACTCATATCCATAACACTTGCCGGATGACCTTCAGCTGCTCCTAAATTAACCAGTCTGCCTTCAGCTAAGACAAAAATACGCCTTCCATCTTTCATTTCATATTGCTCGACAGAAGGTCTGACCTTCTTTATAGATTTGCTATTTTGCCTTAAATAATTTAGGTCTATTTCTGCATCGAAGTGACCAGAATTAGCAACAATGGCTTTATCTTTGCAATTATCTATAATTATCTTACTGATAACATTTTTATTGCCAGTTGTTGTTAGAAAAATATCTCCAACTTTAGCTGCTTCCTCTGAATTTAGGACATCAAATCCATCTAACTTAGCTTCAAGGGCTCTTAAAGGATCTATTTCTAAAACAATGACATTAGCACCCATTCCATGCGCTCTCATTGCTACTCCTCTTCCGCACCACCCATATCCTGCAACTACAAACTTCTTTCCTGCAAAAAGGATATTTGTAGCCCTGGTTATTCCATCTATTGTGCTCTGACCGGTCCCATATCTATTATCAAAGAAATGCTTGGTCTTAGCATCATTTACAGCAATGATAGGATAATAAAGCACGCCTCCTTTTTCCATACTTTTCAGTCTGTTAACACCAGTTGTTGTTTCTTCAGTTCCGCCCAATACTTCATCTATCAGCCCTTTCCTTTTGCTATGAATTGTAGAAATTAAATCTGCTCCATCATCCATTGTAATCTGAGGCTGTATATCCAGAACACTGTTTATATGTTTATAATAAGTTTTATTATCCTCACCCTTTATGGCAAATACTGGGATTTTATAATCTTTAACCAGAGAAGCAGCAACATCATCTTGAGTACTAAGTGGGTTTGATGCACACAATGCCACATCAGCACCACCCTGCTTTAAGGTAATCATTAGATTAGCAGTTTCAGAGGTTACATGAAGACATGCTCCCACTATCAGCCCATTGAGAGGCTTACTTTTTGAAAAATTTTCTCTAATATCAAGCAGAACCGGCATTTCATTATCTGCCCATTTTATCTTATTCTTTCCCTCTCCTGCCAGATTAATATCTTTTACATCAAATTCCATAAATTTTCCTCCTCAACTTAAAATATCACTTTTTATAATACTAATAATTACCAGTCAAATTTAAATGCTTAAAACAGAAACTATCTTCATTTTAGAAAATTACCTTTATTTCTCATTTAATTTTGCCAGTTCTGCCTTAAGAATTTCTATTTTTTTTACAGGAGTTGGATTAATTTCATTAAGCAGAGCAAGATATACACTTACAATATCTCCTGTATACATTGTACTTAAAGCTTTTGCCAGCTTTGATTTCCCCTCTACTGGAATTTCTATAATTTTAGCAAAATTGTCTCTAATAAGTTTTATTGTTGTTCTAATACGCACTTTTATTCTTTCCTGCTCCTGCTTATCTACAAGAACTATGAGTACAAATCTTGACGTTATTCCTTTAAGCCTTTCCCACCCTACTGTTTCATTATGATTTAACTCAGGAAATTCAGCCCAGAAGCATGGTGTCTTAGAGTTCTCGTTTATCTCGCACTTCCACCTGAATGCTACAGATGACAGTATCCCCTCTGTCCCATAAATTACAGGAAAGCTGTCTCCAATAGCAGCTGCAATAATCTTTGCATAATTCTTCTGGGTTTTAACTTCCCTTCTGTATTGGGTGCATTTTTCCTTTATTAACTCAAGTGCTTCCTCTATATCACTGTCTGGTAAACTTATAATTTTTAAAAACTTAAGAACAAGTATTGTAGAAAAGAATAAATAACCTGCAGCACCTCTTGGCTGATATCCTGAAGGTACTTTAACAATACAGCTGCCATTGTCCTCTGCAATCTTCTCAAGCTCCCCTCCTGAAGTTACACACAACAGATTGCAACCCCTGCTTAAAGCCTGCTGTACTGCAGACAGAGTCTCTTCAGTATTTCCAGAATAACTTACAGGTACCACGAGCCAGCTGCTATTAACAAAACCAGGTAAATCATAACTTTTTACAACCTCAATGGGAACACTAATATCATCTTTGGTAAGATTCCTAATAATATCGCCTGTGAATCCTGATCCACCCATACCAAGAATTGCAACCCCGCTAAATGCAGTACTTTCAATACTACCTACATTAACTTTTTCTGCAATTTTCTTTGCTTCCAGCAGCTGATTGTAAAAATTCTCTTCTATGCCCAGCATATCTTCAGAATCTAATTCTTTAATCTTTTCAAGATCATCCAGTATATTCATTATAGTTTTTCTCCCTTACTTTCCCTATTTATAATCAGCAAGCATCCATTGCCTTTTTGCCCAAACTATGTAATTTATTTAATTTTTCTATGGTGTCACTTTCAGCATAAATCCTGACCACTGCTTCAGTCCCTGAAGGTCTTATCATTACCCAGCTCCCATCTTCCATAACATATTTGTAGCCATCTATAGTAATAATCTTTTTGACACCTTCATTTTTTAAAATCCGGGGTACGCCTCTTGACAGTGACTTTTTCACTTTTTCCTTCTTTTCAAAATCCATCTCATAATCAAGCCTTCTATATACAAAAAAACCAAAATCCTTATAAATTTCATCAAGTATCTCATTAATGGTTTTTCCTGTTGTGCATAATACTTCAAGTAAAACCAATCCTATAAACATTCCATCCCTTTCAGGAATATTTCCCTTTACCCATAAACCTCCACTTTCTTCACCACCCATCATAACTCCGCCTGCCAGTATCTCTTCACCAATATACTTAAATCCAACAGGCTTTATTAACAGTTCCAAATCATATTTAGAACATATTCTATCAATAATTGAAGAAGTGGTAACAGTCTTTACGACTTTTCCTTCAAGCTGCTTATATTTTAAAAGATACCAAAGAATGATAGCAAATATATGATGCGAGCTTATAAAATTGCCCTCTTCCCCCAGAGCTGCTATCCTATCTCCATCTCCATCCAAACAGATAGCTAATTTGCATTTTTTCTCCTTTAATTTATATATAGCATCTCTTAAATTATCTCCAATGGGTTCAGGATTTATATCATTAAATAATGGGTTTATTACTCCATGGATCTCAATAACCTCCTTTGGATTTAAAGACTGCAGAATATTTCTATATATTCCCTGGCATGTTCCATACATGGGATCTATAAGCAGTCCAAAATTAAAATTTCTAATAGCATCAGTATCTACTAAATTTAAAATTTGCTTACTGTACTCTGGAACAAAATCTAACTTTTCTATATTATCATCCGAGCTAAGAATTTCATCTCCAGAAGTAAAATCACTACCATATTTCTTCACCTGACTGTTAACACTTTCTTCAATCTCAGATATTATATCCATTGTAGCAGAACCGCCGTAAGAGCCTTTTACTTTATAGCCATTATAATAATATGGATTATGGCTCGCAGTAATCATAATTCCTAAATCAGCATTATTTTTTAGCACTCCAGCAGAAAGTATAGGGGTTGGAACAAAGCTTGTGGAAATATAAGCTTCAATATTATTTCTTTTAAAAACAGATGCAGTAATTTCTGCAAATTTTTCCGATAGAAATCTTGTATCGTATCCAATCACAACTTTTAGTGTTTTGCTCCCAGTTTTAATTTTATGCTTTAAATATTCGCACACGCCCCTGGTTACAATTTTTACCCTGTCAGCCGTAAAATCATATGCTATTACTCCTCTCCATCCATCTGTTCCAAATTTAATAACTGCCTCACCCATTTTGCATTATTTCCCTTCCATTAAATAATTCTGCCTATTTT
>JAUWCR010000008.1 GCA_030609215.1 Actinomycetes bacterium
TTTATTATTTGAAACTGAAAACCCGAATCTCTCTATTAATATACTATTACACTTAGGGCAATAGGTGTTTTCATATGAGCTTCCTGGAATATTTCCTCCGTAGACATATTTTAATCCCGCACTTTTTCCTATATCAATGGCAATTTTTATCTGTTCAACACTTGTAGGAGGTATATCAGATTTATACTGGGGATAATAAGCACTGATATGCCACGGTATGCCCTTATCAATCGCTGCTAAAAATTTTGTTATTTCCTGTAATTCACTTTTGGAGTCATTAATTCCCGGTATTATTAGAGTTGTAACCTCAACCCATATACCCAGCTTTTTCATTAAAATAATATTATTTAGAACAGGCTTTAACCTCCCCCCCATTTTCCGTTTATAGGTTTCTTCTGAAAAACTCTTTAAATCTACATTTGCTGCATCCAGATATGGTTCCATCATCATTATACATTCTTTGGTCATAAACCCATTGGTTACAAAAACATTTTTTAAGCCCTTTTCACTTGCCAGTTTAGCAGTATCATAAGCATATTCAAAAAAGACAGTCGGTTCGGTATAGGTATATGAAATGCTTTTATCACCATTAGCCAGGGCATGGTTTATTAATTCTTCAGGTGAGACATCCCTACCCTCTATCCTATCCAAATCAGATGGGCTTTGAGAAATATTATAATTCTGGCAAAAAAAACATTTAAAATTACATCCAACTGTTGCTACTGACAAGGAGTATGTGCCAGGTAAAAAGTGAAATAATGGTTTTTTCTCAATCGGATCAGAATTTTCAGCAATTAATTTCCCGTATACCAGGGAGTATAATGTTCCACCAATATTTTTCCTGACACAGCATTTACCTTTATTTTGATCTTTAATAAGACACCTGTGGTTGCAAAGATCGCATCTTACCTTTTTATCATCAAGTTTTTTATATAGATATGCTTCTTTCATCTTTTTATCCAGGTTTTTTAAATATTCCTAATATGTAATTATATAACCTGGATTGATAATAATAAACTAAAAAAGAATTTTATTCATTTTTAATGTATACTTTTATTACATAATTATTACAATATTAAAAGGGAGATAATGATATACCTCATATAATAGTTAAATTATTTCCTGGAAGGACAGAAGTTCAGAAAAAACAATTAACCAGTGAAATTGTAAAAGCAATAAAAACAAGTATCGATGTCCCTGACAGTTCCATTTCTGTGTCTATTGAAGAAGTACCAGAAGAAAAGTGGGGTGAAGAAGTTTACGAACCTGATATCCCGACTTCCGCACTTTTCAAGGTTCCAAAACATAAAACCCCACCATATAAGAGTGCAGAAGCTTAAAACCCAATGTAGTGCCATAGAAATTTTAAAAATCCAGTGTTTATGAGGGTTTAAGTACGGAAGTCGGGAAATATATTAATAGAGGTGATATTACAGCACTTACTCAGGAAGCAGCCTCAATATCAGAAATTCCCTATGTTATGGACCTTGACAGGGAAGAAGTTGATAAAATACTAAATTCAGATTAGTTATTTTTTTACTTCCAGAAATCTTAATGCTGCCTGTACAATAATATCTCCAGACCTGGCAGTAAGCATTGATATGCCTGCCTCATAGTCTCCTTTGCTGTAGGCTTCTTCTGTACATGCATATCCGGGAAGGCAGCCATTAGCAAGTGCAATAACAAAAGTTTTTTCAAATGGAGACCTTTTTTGTATATTTAGTCCAAACTCAACAAATATTTCTCCAGGTACTGCTACAATTCTACTATCTCCAATACCAATAACCTGAATTTCTGCTGGAAGTTCATTAACCTCAAGTTCAAGATCAATTCCTTTATTTTTTAACTTTATATACCCAAGTTTACACTCTGCTCCAAGATTTTTAAGATTAGCATTTTGAATTTCAATATAAGAAGCATTCCCTTGCCTTAGCTTCCCTAATCTCTTTTTTGTTTCAGCCACCTCTGCTTCAGCAGCTTCCTCAGTAGGAAGTTTCCTTAGCTCGATACCAGTTTCAGTTGATTTTACAATAAGAGGCACATCTGAGGTAAGCTTCATAGAATTTAAAATGCTATCTGCAACCCTGCCTATCTCAAATCCTATTCTTTCTGCTTCCTTAAAAGTCTGTCCTTTTCTAAAATACCTTGTACTCTGGTCTCCCGAAGTACCCTGAGCAAATAGAAATATCATTTCTGGCTTGGTTTTAGCTAAGTACCTTCGAATATAGCTTGGATAATCAGCTGTAACTACTGTGCTTTCTTCATGAATTACTGTTGGATGCAGACTATATTTTACAAGAGCCGCTCTCCAGTTATCTTTTTTATCCTTTATACCGATAGTCCATACTTCAGGATCTGCAGGTCCATCAGGGTCTCTTCTGTTTCCACCAATACCCTTCTCCTTTCCACATATTCCTTTTTCTATACCAATTTTAGCCTCAAAGGCATTACTGCACGCATTGGTTATAAGATCTACTAATTTATCTTTAAGGCTTAAAACATAGCCCATATCAGGTTTTAATCCTCTTTCCAGCCCTTCAAGATCAAGTCTTCCTGATGCCCAGGGACCTGAATGAGTATGAGAACAGGAAATCATTATATTTCCTGCTGGTATGTTTACCTTAGAAGAAACTCTTTCTCTTACTTCTTTAACATAAACTTTAGAAAAGAAAAGAATATCCATGCAGACTATTGCTAATTTTGTAATACCATCATCCAGAAAAATACAGCTTGCATAAAGCGGATCATGAATCCCCGTATTATGCCTAAGGTAATGAGGATAGCCAGCGAGTTCAATTCCTTTCTTTGGGGAGATATCAACAATTGATGCCCCTGCTTTAAGTAAGCTCATAGTAAATTTCCCTTCCCTTAACAGCTATATTTGGTTTTTATCAATATTTTATTAGCATAAATTTCTTTCCAGTATGAATAGATATAAATGAAAGAATTTTTAATGGTTTATGATGATATAGGAACTTTTTAATTTTTATAATGATCATCATTTTATCCCTAACTTTCATTATAATGAAAGATTAGTTTAAGACCAATACTAATAAAGATTTCTTTTAATATTTAACCAATATTTAAATCGCAGTAAATCTTTCCTATTTTATCTACTACTTTAATATATTTATCTATATGTTTTTTATAGAAATTAACTCTTTCCTTCTGTGGGTATACTTCTTCATCAATTGAAATAATATTATCTTTTATTAGCTGCTTATAACCTTCCTTAAAATTACTGCCGTATTTTGCAACAAGAAAGCTGCCTATTATCTCAAAGGGAACTTCCTTCATAACCAGATATTTTAGGTTTAAAATATTTGATTTAATACTGTTCCATATACTGTTCTTTGAACCTCCTCCAATAACTTTTATTTCTCTAATAGAATCTTCTCTTAGGGCGTTTAATTCTTTTACCCAATTTAGAACATAACTTAACTCATACCCAATTGACTCTAGAAGTGAAATATAAAAACTATCCAGATCATGATGCCATTTTATTCCCACCCAGGTTCCTTCATAATATGGCTGGGAAGGGCTTGATCTGCCTCCAATATGTGGAATAAAGTACAGGCCATCAGTATCTTTTATTTGGACAGGATTCTTTTTATCATCATAGCTAAATTTTTCCTTAAACCAGCTGTATACATAACCACCAACTGCTACAACAGCCAGGTGGTAATAAATATCATCAATTCCTGAGAATATGGAAGCCAGTATCCTGTTTTTATAGTCAGCAATAAAACTATCAGTACAGTAGCCAAGTACTGTATAAGTACCTGCAACATCAACCAGATCATTTTTATCCAGTATTCCAGCACCTATAAAGCCTGCTATCTGGTCTCCTATTCCAACAAGTACCTTTATATCTTCTTCTGTACCAAATCTATTTTTATCTATATATCCAACACATTCAAATGGCCTTAATATGTGAGGCAATCTATTTATATCAATACCCAGCTCGCTGCATATTTTTCTGTTCCATCTGCCTTTTTCTATATCTGCAAGTCCGCTCATAGTAAGGACACTGTAGTCAATAAAAGCATCGTCTCCTGAAAGATTACATATCCTGCCGGCTACATAAGTAGTTAAATTAATAAATTTATAAATCTTTTTGTAATCTTTTGGGAAATTTTCCTTTATCCATTTCATTTTAGCTGCCATAAAGGGCACTCCTCCTGAAGATTCCCTTATCTCACCGCCCATGCTACCTTCTATTTCAGACAGATAGCTGTTTGCTCTTGTATCTACTGAGTATGTCCACGGAAATACTACTTCCCAGTTCATGTCAATCCCTAATATCCCTGCCATCTGTCCGCTACAGATAAGACTTTCAGCTTTACTGAGATGTGAAGGGTACCTTTTTTTAATCTCTTTAATCTCACTTACAACTGTATTAAAATATTCTTCAGGCTTTTGATATACACCTTCATCATCACTATAAGTTTTTGCTTTTTCTTCTGAAGAATAAATGATATTCCCATCATAACTTATTAGAGCAGATTTAATCTTAGTAGTACCTAAATCAAAGCATAAAAAATTTCCCATAATTTATCTCAAAAGTAAAAAACAGATAATTAATATCCTTTTCCCCAATCAGGTTCTATATCCTGCGCAATAGTTTCTGATACATAAACATCTGTTTTTAATGTTTGTAAGATTGAAGTTGGTACCAATGGAGTAACTTCCCCATGTAAACAAAGTCTTGTTATAAATCTTTGCCATGATACCCTGGTATTATTTACAGTAAGAGAGTGCATATCCATTCTGTATTTTGCATTTATTACCTCTTTTGGACCAATAGTTGCAGCCTTTGGCGGCACCATTGCTAAATCACCGCTCATTCCAAAACTTCCATGAAGAGAATTTTGAGCTATTGTTAAAGGACTTAAAGTAACTATCCTGGGTCCCATCTTTTTCCATTCTTCAAGAGAACCCTCAAATTCAGGAGCATCAGGTTCAATAAATGCAAGATGTCCTGTCCATCCTGGCCCACTGTAGCAGGCATCTGCACCCCCAAGGTCCTCAATCATCTTTCCATAATCTTTTAAATTTTTATTAGTAAAACCTATTATCTGATTTTCAGGTGGTCTTAATTCCTTATCTATGCTGTAATAAAAATAGTTTTTAACTGCTCTCATAAAACCCTGAGGAAAAGACTCTGGAGCTATGTTTCCATCTTCATCGGCATATTCATCCATATTAAATGTATGTAAATTTTTACAACTCACTCTAAATTTATTTATAAGATGGGCAACTTTTTTATAGCAGTGCGCAGGGTTGGGTAAAATTAATACAAGCTTTCTCCCCTCATCAGATGCTTTTTTTATTCTGTAAAACATATCAGTAACCCAAATAAACTCAATCTCATCATCTCTTACCACTCTTATCTTATAATTAGGATTATTGTGCTTTGTAATATCCTCTCTTTTTATTTTTCTAACTCTTTCTATAACTTCCTTATTCCTGTAAGGTATCCATTTGGATGGACTGTAACTAAAACTTCCCATTTTTACCTCCATATTTCAACAACTTAGTTTTATATTAATCATCATCTAATGCCAATTTACCTTCAATGAAAACTTTCTTAATTTCAAAATTTTTATCAAAAACTACCAAGTCTGCATCTTTTCCAACCTCTATACTTCCTTTCCTATACGAAATTCCAAGAGAGGAAGCAGGATTATAGCTTGCCATCTGAATTGCTTCATTTAATGTTGCCGATGTATTTTTAAAAAAAGTCATAACTGCCTTATTTAAAGGCACAACGCTCCCAGCTAACCCACCGTCTTCAAGTCTTGCGACATCTGAGTTTTCTTCTAAAGTTAAATTACTTACCCCAATTTTATATTTTCCAGGTGCTAACCCGCTGACACTTAATGAATCTGTAATGATTATTATATTGTCCTTTCCTTTTGTCCTATAAATAATTTCCATTATTGCAGGATTGACATGTGTTAGCTCACCAATTACTTCTAATTTTAGCTCATCTTTTACTAGCACATACCCTTCCAGACCAGGGTGCCTTACACCTGGTTCAGAAAACCTCATTTCTCCCATAGCATTAAATGCATGGGTAACATGACTTAAACCCTTATTAATTGCTAAATCTAAATCTTCCATGGAAGCATCCGAATGACCTGCGGAAGATATTATCCCGTAGCTTGATAAAAATTCTACAATTTCCAAACAGCCTTCTAATTCCGGAGCTAAGGTCATTATCTTTAGTAAACCTCCTGATTTTTTTATAATCTCTTTACATTCACTTACATCAGGCTTTCTTAAATATTTCAGAATCTGGGCGCCTTTATACTTTTCGCTAAGGTAATTTCCTTCAATATGAACTCCTAAAACTTTTGGTAATAGCAAATCTTTGCCAGACTTATTAAAATTTTTAATTGATTCAAAAGATTCGTAAATCAATCCAAGTGGTGAAGACATCAGTGTAGCTAAATATCCGGTAACTCCCTGTCTTAGTTTATACTTTGAAATTACCTCAATTTCTCCACCCAAACAATCCTCGCCACCGCCTCCATGTGTATGGATATCTATAAGCCCTGGAGCTAAAAAATATTTCCCTTCCAAATCTAAAATTTTAAATTTTTTTACATCAGGTATCAAAATATTCTTTTTAACTATCCGCGCAATCTTTCCATCTTCAACAAATAAATTATATCCTTCTATTGTTCTAAAAGGAGTTATTATAATTGCATTTTTTAACAGGTAGTTATTATTTATATTTTTCATAAACTAGCTCCAAAAAAGTGATTTCAAAGCATCTATCTTAGTAGATAGCAACTTCTGTATCAATATCAAACAAGTGAGTTTTATTAACATCAAATTGTAAATTTAGGCCCTCTCCCCTCCTGGGACTAATGTCTTTTTCACTGATTAAAGTTATTCTGTTCTTCCCATTTTTTAAGTGAACAATATACTCTGCACCAGCGTCTTCTACTACCTCTACTTCAAAACGAATTTTAGATTCACTCTTTGAAATATTAACGTTTTCAGACCTTATTCCTAAAATATATTCTTTCTTATACCCATAAGTCGCAATTTTATCAAGTTGCTGTTTTGTAAGTGCCATCTCTATTCCATCTGAATAAATAACTCCCCTTTCAATTTTAACATTTACAAAATTCATAATTGGAGACCCGATAAATCCAGCAACAAATAAATTACCCGGGTGATCGTAAACTTCATCTGACGATCCTATCTGTTGAATTATACCATCATTCATAACAACTAATATATCGCTCATTGTCATAGCCTCGAGTTGATCATGTGTTACATAAACAACACTACCTTTTAGATCGGAAAACAAAATTTTTAAATCTGCCCGCATTTGTGTTCGCAATTTTGCATCTAAATTTGAAAGAGGTTCATCAAGTAAAAATAATTTAGGTTTACGAACTATCGCTCTTCCTAATGCCACTCTCTGCCGTTGACCACCGGATAACTCTGCGGGTTTACGATCCAAAAGATTACCTATACCTAAAAAATCAGCAGTTTCTGCTACTCTCTTCTGGATCTCCTTTTTGTCAAATCTTCTAATTTTTAAACCAAAACCTATATTTTCTCTAACTCTCATATGGGGGTAAAGTGCATAACTCTGAAAAACCATAGCAATATCTCTTTTGCTGGGTGGTATATTATTTGAAAAAATGTTATCGATATAAATTTCTCCTTCTGTTGGATCCTCTAACCCTGCGATGATATTTAGCGTGGTACTCTTCCCACAGCCAGAAGGACCAACAAGTGTGACAAATTCAGCATCATTAACGGTAAAACTAAAATTATTTACTGCCACAATTTTTCCAAACTTCTTTGTTATATTTTTCAAAACTAAATTAGCCATCAAAACTCCTTAAAAACTAATTATTTGGACTTAAAAACTCACTCTTTAACTGCCCCAAACGTCAGACCTTTAACAATATTCCTCTGAGCAAAAGAAGAAAAAATTATAACGGGCATAGTCATTAATACTCCCAATGCCGTCATCTTGCCCCAAAATAAGTATTTATCTGAAATAAAGCCAGCTATCACAACAGGTAATGTTTTTGCGTTTTCGGATGTGAGTATTGATGCTAGCATAAACTCATTCCACGAGTATAAGAACCCGAATATAGCTGTTACGGCTAATCCAGGAAGACTTAACGGAATCACAATTCTTATAAATCTCTGCCAAAAATTACAACCGTCTATGGTCGCTGCCTTTTCAATTTCAGCAGGGAGACTTTGAAAAAACCCTATCATAAGCCAAATTGTGAAAGGCAGGGAAAATGAAACATGACTAATTATTAACCCAATATGGGTATCTACCAGTCTAAATTTACTCAATATTATATAATATGGGATAGCAGTTGTAATTGGGGGAAAAATTCTAATTACTAATACGAAAGCAAGCATCATCCTTCTAAACATTATTGACAAGTAGTGTTTGCTCAACGAATATGCTGCCATTGACCCAAATAATAATGAAAGAAAAATGGTGGATGTTGTAATAATCAGACTATTAAGAAAATACTTTACCAGATTACCTTCCTGTGCCAAAAATAATATGTCAATATAGTTTTTAAAAGTAATGTTTACCGGAAAAAATTGGGGTGGATATATATATGAATCTATATCATATTTTAAGGAAGTTATTATTAACCAATACAATGGAAAGACAACAACTATAATAACAATGGTGCATATTATGTACAACAAAACTTTTTCAACTGTGCTTTTTGTTAGACCAAACATTATCTAGCAGTTCCTCTACTTAAAATTAATCTTATAAAATAAATTTCAATTAATAGAACTATTATAAGAAAAAACCAGGACTGAGCAGCAGCAGCTCCAATATCAAAAAATCTCAAACCTTTTTCATAAATATGAAGAGAAAGAAATTTCGTTGCTGTGCCTGGTCCACCCTGTGTCATCGTATAAACAATATCAAACATTCTCAATGTATCAATAATCCTTAGTAAAAAGGCCACTATAATTGCTGGTTTTAATAATGGTAGAGTAATATGCCAAAAAATTCTCATCCGACCGCAACCATCTACCAGCGCAGCCTTATTCAATTCAGTTGGTATTGACGCAATTCCTGCAGCCAAAATAAAGGCAAACACTGGTAACTGTTGCCAAATTTCTACAACTATTACTGCAGGCAAAGCTTGTGTTGCACTGCCCAACCATGTTTGTGGCGGTATACCTAAAAAACTTATAAAAAAGTTTATTACTCCATAAGATGCGTGATAAAGATTTCTCCATAATATCCCAACCACTACAGGTGCTATCATTAAGGGAATAAACATGAAAACCCTAAACACACCTGTTATCCTTAAATTTGCTGACATGGCCAAAGCTAAAAATAAACCAATTATAAATTGAAAGAAAATCGCTACTATGGAAAAAATAAACGTGATCCTTAAGCTATTTAAAAAAGCTAAATTATTAAAAATGCTTAAATAATTATTTATCCCTGTAAAAACTGGCTTTGCTCCAGGAATCAGCATGCTATAAGAAAAAAAGCTCATAATAAATGAGTAAACCATCGGGTAAACATACGCAAAAATTAAAAACAGGCATGATGGTAATAGAAAAATTATTGACCATTTTCTATATCCAGTTAGCATTTTTAATATCCTTTAAGTGAACCTTGATTAACACTTCAAAACCATATTCCGATAGGGGGATACTATCCCCCTATCGGCACTTTAAAATTTATTCCCTGTATTCAAAATCAGGTGGAGCTTTTTGTATTGACTCTTCCCACATCGCAGCAAGTTGGTCAAGAGCTGCTTGAGGATCAGTTATCTCCCCGCTTAAATATTTTGATACCATCTCACCCGTTGGAATAAATAGTTCAATCCATTGCGGAACTCTCCAAAAAGCCGGCTTTGCAACACCCAAAGCTTCTTTATAACCTTCAAACCAGGGTTGGGCTGCTTGAACCTCCGGATCATCATAAATAGATCTTATTGGTGTCTCAAGAGCATATTCGACAGCCCATCTCTTTGAATTTTCTTTATTTGTAAATTCAGCAATAAATTCAAAAGCAGCATCTGGATTTTTAGTGGTTTTAAAAATAGCAAAAGAGTTATCGGTCATATTACCAGTACCGCCTTCAGGATACATGGCGACAGCCCAGTTATCCCCTATTTTATTTTCAGCAGGGTTTTCAAGAAAAGTTAATACATTACCTGTCCATCCTTCATATGTAGCACATAAACCATTGGCAAATGCCGCACCTGCGTCAGGATTATCCCATCCCAGGACCCCTGGAGGTGTAAAATTATCAATGGTCTTCTTTAGCATCTCCAAAGCTTTTACGCCATTTTCATTATTTATAAGAGGTTTCCAGTCTGGAGTGAGTAATGGATCACCAAGCGACCAAAACCTGGCATAAAACTGCCTTACCGTCTGAACAGGCACCCCAGCTACAGCAAGGCCATATTCCTCAGGAGGATTTGTATTTTCAGCTAAGACTTCCTCATAACCTTCCCATGTAGTTGGATACTCAGGAATCTTCTCAGTGTTATAGAAAACTGGTGCAACAACCATTGATGCAGGTATGGTATATCTGGTATCTGGAACATCCCCTACACCTTCTCCATATTTTACGGCAGCTTCAAACCAGTCACTAGTATCATAATTATATTTTTCTATATAGGGGTTTAACGGCAATAGACTCGGCCAATGGGTATAGGAAAATTCTGGATTAGTGTAATATATATCGTATCCTCTTTCGCCTGCTTCTATCGAAGCCATAAGTTTTGGCATTATATTTTCCCAGGCAACTGTCTCTATTGATATTTTTGCACCTGTTTTGTCATAAAATTCTTCAGCAAATTCGTATATTGGCCTTTCGCCACTAGAACCTGCATGAACCATAATTTTTAACTCAACACCTTCATACTTCTTTTCTTCAGCAACTGGCTCTTCAGCTTCTTCCTCGACAGGTGCAGCTTCTTCCTCAGCAGGTGCAGCTTCTTCCTCAGCAGGTGCAGCTTCTTCCTTGCAACCAACACCTAAAAAGACCATCGAAACTGCAAAAATAACAGCCAAAATACAACTAATTATTCTCTTCATTTCAATCTCCTTTTTTAATTTTTAATAAAACCATATCCCAAGTTTTTAACCCTTCTTTTCTCTATATGTTCACCTCCTCTCAAATAGATTAGTTCTTCCTGCAAATATACTTTTTACTCTACAATATCTAAAGTCTTTATGATTTTTGGAAGAACATTTATAATATTCTCCTGCTCATCTTTTACAGCAGGCAATATACCCAATCTTTCAAGGATTTCTGGGGCATTTGAAATAAATTTGCCATCGATAGAGCCGAATCCCAGGTAAACATCGTCATCAATGATAATTACTGGCGCGATATACTTATGAACTTTCTTGATAAGTTCCAATTTATTATTATCATCTTTTAGGTTTTTTGCTTCAAAATCAATTTTCATTGCCTCCAGATAGGTCTTAGCTATCACACAGTCAAAACAACCTTCATCGTAATATAATATTACCTTCATGATACCTCCTTTAATCTTTTATTCTTCAAAATGGTGCTGAACAGTACAAAAATATGTTTGCTCTATTTTCGCCATTACCAATTAGAAAATCACCACTTGATCCTGATTTAATGCCTAAAGGTTGGTAAGCAAAATCATGTACCGGTTGCCAGGCCTGAATAATTCCCATATCTTCAAACCCACGCTCCTTAGAATAACAGAATATTCGTCCCATCCCTCTATCTTTACTTGCAGTTATTCCAAATATTCTGCCATCTTTTAAGATATCAATATCTCTGATTTCAGAATTCTCATCTGGTCTGCCAAGATTTTTTACTTTCCCATCTTCAATACCATATTCAAATAAATAAGCATCCTGTAAAGTACAGCCAAATATCTTGTTTTCAAACCATATTAAATTACCGGCACGAGCCACATAATTTCTATTTTTCATACATGGTATCTGTATATCCAGGTAATTAATTTTTTTATTTGAGAGCCTCCAAAAATTACCATCCCTTGCTACACCATAAACATTGCCATTTTCTGGATTAAAGCAAATAACCTTAGATAAATTTTTATCATCAACTTTTGATATATATGTAAGTTTGTTTTCCTCAATAGAATATGTATATATATTTCCTTTGTTTGAAAGAAGATATATTAATCCATCAAAATTATTTTTACCTGCCGCAAATATAATTTCTTTTTCTAATAAAATATCTTTATCTTCAATGGGTGAAAAAGTAAAATGTCCCCACATATGCGAATACATCTTTCTTGCTGCAGTTAAATTATGTGTAAATATCCTGGTTGTATCGCTTCCATCAGTAATTATACACACTATATTATCCAACCCATCAAATACTAAAATTCCATTTTTTGCATTTTCAGCCTCAACTTTTCCCACATCTTCAATGGTTGAATTACTATCAAATAAAAATATATGACTTTCCTTGCCTATTACTAAACCATAAAATATAAAACTTTTTTTATCCCAAACAATGGAGACACAATTTCCTCTTTTAATATTTGATTCCCTTATACAGGACTTTAAAGGAAAAGCAAAAATCCTTCCTTTTGTAACGATTGGTTTTCCAAACTCTATAGGTTCTTCTAAAAACTTACTTTCCTTCTTTTTTTCATTATCCTTTTCCAACTTATAACCTCCATAAGTTTAATTTTATAAAGACATTGACCACAAGCTCGGTGGAACTGCATCAAAATCTGCCCAGTATAAATTACCATCTACCCCTAAAACACCTTTCCAGACCAATGGTTTAAAGTCCTCATCTTTTAGAACCTCAATATACTCCTTCTTACCAGTTCTTGTATCATACGAAGAAACATAACTTCCAACAAATTCTTTAGGACCAAAATAAACTAATTGAACAAAATAGATTACTTCATCTTTTAAGATTAACCCTGCAGGTGCCCCTTTTGTAGATGCATAATTAAGAATTTTATCCTTACTTGATCCTTCTATTCCTAAACCAAGGTCTTCTATTTCCACTCCTTTTTTAGTTGGTTTAAACCGTATAAGGTTGCTGTAGGAATACATTCCTGCATATATCCATCCATCAGGTCCAACTACACCATGAGCCATCCAGTTTCTCATACCATCGTTATACTCTGGGTGTAAAAGTTTAGCACTCAGAAAGTCTAATTTCATTTCTTTTGGGTCTATACATATAAGTCTTCCATAGTAATCTGTAAAATAAATCTTTCCATCAACATACTTTATAAGTGATAAAATATAATGCTCTGAAACTCTACCAAAATCCATTATATCTCTACCCCTTATATCCCATGAATATAGATGTGACTTAGGAAAAGTTGCAGCAAAAAATCTCTGGCTATCTTCATCCAAAATCATAACAGATACACCTTCATTTGGGGTAATTATTCCAAAATCCTCTATATTATCAAATTTAGGATTATATCTGTAAAAATGTGCTCCCATAAAACATCTCCTATCATCCGTAAACATAGCCCATGGGTCCCACATTCTATCCTTAAGTGGGGGGGTTGTGCAGTGTGTTGAGCCATACATAACACCTTCTCTTGTTGGACAAAGTGATAAATGTATTTTCCCCTGTGGCGCATGAGTATCACCATACTTTTCACCTGTAACTTCTGCCATGTTTGCAATACTTCTTAACTTTTTTGTTTTTGGATTAAACTGCACCAGTTCTGCAATTCCCCCAGCTGTATGTTCCATACAAGCTCCTATATAAATGTAACCATCCGGGCTTACAGCAATATCCCAGCATGTATCGTGACCTGGACAATTTTCCATAATATATCTTTTAATTGTAGCCATTCTACCTCCCTGTTTGATGTAAGAAATTCGATGAGACCGTTCCCAAATATTTTAAAAAAAACTTTATTATAATATTTTATATGCTATATTTAACATTATAAGTACACCTAATTATATGTCAAGGAAATTTTAACCTGGTATTTATTACATAAATTTTAAAAATTTTGTTAATATTAAAGATAAATGAAATTACAAAATTATGAATATAAAAGAAGTAGCAAAATTAGCAGGTGTTTCAAAATCAACAGTTTCAA
>JAUWCR010000107.1 GCA_030609215.1 Actinomycetes bacterium
ATGAATATTTTAATTAAATTAATAAGTGTTGTTTCTATAGAGACTGCAGTTCTTGTTGTTGACCTTTCAGGAAAATTATTTCATCCCTAACCCGTAATTTAATAGATAAATAGTACTTATAAATAAATAAAATATGTGTTATTTTTATCTATATGAGAAATGAAATAAATAAAATATTAGAGCAATCACTGGATCAATATAAAAAAGAAAAAATAAATAAGAGAGATTTCATTTCTAAAATAAAAGAACTATATTTTGAAGATATTGGATTTGCAAAGATTGATCATCACAGAATAATAAGAAGAGGTTTCCCTGAAGTAATATACGGCCACGGTAAAACTCCCAGGCAAATTTTAGAGATAGCAGAAAAAATATTTAAGTATTCAAAGATTTTACTTGTTACAAGAACTAATAAGGATACTTATAAGTTATTAAAAAAAAGCTTTGATAACTTAGAATACAACTCTCAGGCTAATATTATATTTACTCCTCTAAATATTTCAGATGATAAATTAAAGAAAGGAATAGCTGTAGTATGTGCAGGGACGTCAGATATTCCAGTAGCTGAAGAGGCTTTCCTAACAGCTTATCTAATGAAAAATAAGGTTAAGAAAATCTACGATGTAGGAATTTCAGGAATACACAGGTTGTTAAATTTTAAAGATGATCTTGTAGGTTCAAATGTTATTGTGGCAGTTGCAGGCATGGAAGGAGCCTTGCCGGGGGTTGTGAGTTCATTGGTAAGCTGTCCGGTAATTGGAGTTCCTACAAGTGTTGGGTATGGCGCTAGTTTTAATGGAATTGCTCCACTTTTAACTATGTTAAATTCCTGCAGCCCAGGAACGGCTGTGGTAAATATTGACAACGGATTTGGTGCAGGCTACACAGCAGGCATTATTAATAACAGGATTTATAAAAAATAGGGTTTTGTACTTCTTCCATTTTAGATAAATTATTTCAAGTTACATCAGGTACTCATTAAAATAATACATATTGGATTTTTTTGCTGGAAATATTCTGTAAAATTTGTGCAGTATATGTGTAATATAAACTAATATATATTATAATTATTAAAAAGCTCGACCTATAAGTTGATTTTTCTTTTTAAGTAGAATTTAAATATTTCGGCTAAAATACTGCAATTTAACAAAATTCTATTTTATTTTTAATTATGACAAATAAGAATTTTATTCACTTACATGTTCATAGTGAGTATTCTATATTAGATGGTTCGCTTCGAATAGGTGAACTGATAAAAAAAGTTATAGAATACAACATGCCAGCAGTTGCTTTAACAGATCATGGTGTCATGTATGGAATTATTGAATTTTACAAAATTGCAAAAAAAGCAGGAATTAAGCCAATTATAGGTTGTGAAGTATACCAGGCTCCTGGCAGTAGGCGGGAGAAGCAGTTGGAAAAAGGAAAAAGAGAAGATGCTTCTTTTCATCTGACGTTATTAGCTGAGAATAATAAGGGCTATCAAAATCTAATGAGGCTTGTTAGCCTGGGTTTTATTGAAGGTTTCTATTATAAACCGAGGGTAGATAATGAGCTTCTTAGAAGATACAGGGAAGGAATTATTGCATTAAGTGGCTGTATTAGCGGTAAGATCCCTAAATTAATCCGGGCCGGTGAGGAAAATAATGCAAGAAAAGCATTGGAAGAGTATATTGACATTTTTGGGAGAGATAACTTTTATTTAGAACTTCAGGATTCTGGGATTCCAGATCAAAAAGATATTAATAAAGCATTGCTGGGATTATCTGAAAAATACAGCATACCGGTAGTAGCTACTAATGATGTTCATTACATAGATAAGGAAGATAGTAAAGCTCATGATGTATTACTATGTATTCAAACTGGCTCTACCATGAATGAAAGTAATAGACTGAGATTTCCAACCCAGGAATATTATTTTAAAACTTATGATCAAATGAAAGAGATTTTTGCTGATTTTCCATATGCTTTAGAAAATACAGTTGAAATAGCTAACCGGTGCAATGTGAATTTAAAATTAAATTTAAATCTGATGCCGCCATTTGAAGTCCCGGAATCTTATACCCCTGAAAAATATTTAGAAGAATTATGTTTTAAAGGTGTGAAAAATAAATATAAAGAAGTAACAGCTAAGGTTGAAAATAGACTTAAAAGGGAGCTTGATGTTATAGAAAAAATGGGATTTGCGCAGTATTTTCTTATTGTATGGGATTTTGTTAAATTTGCTAAGAAGAAAAATATAAGAGTTGGTCCTGGTAGAGGATCTGCTGCAGGTAGCATTGTAGCATATGTTCTGGATATAACTGGTATTGAACCGTTAAAGTATGGATTATTATTTGAGAGGTTTTTAAATGAAGAAAGAAAAAGCATGCCTGATATTGATATTGATTTCTGCTATGAAAAAAGGGATGAGGTTATAAAATATGTAACACAAAAATATGGAGAGAAAAGAGTGGCACAGCTTATTACATTTGGGACTATGGCAGCAAGACAGGCCATTAGGGATGCAGGAAGAGTTTTGGAAGTGCCATATGCTGAAGTAGATAAAATAGCAAAGATGATACCTATGGAATTAAATGTGACAATTAATAATTCTTTAAATTTAGTTCCTGACTTGAAGGAAATGTATAATAGTGATGAAAAAGTAAAAGAAGTAATAGACACAGCAAAATCTCTTGAAGGGATTGTTAGGCAGGATTCAATTCATGCTGCAGGAGTAGTGATATCTTCTGAGGATTTATACAATTACACTCCTATCCAGAGAAAGGGAGATAGCGATATAGTTACCCAATACAAAATGGAGGATATCCAGGAAATTGGGTTGCTGAAGATGGATTTTCTTGGACTGAGGACTTTATCTCTTATTGACAAAACGTTATTTTTAATTAATAAAACAAAAAATGAAGATATAGATATCGATACTATTAGTATTAATGATAAGAAAACATTTGAGATGCTTAGTAACGGTGATTGTCTTGGGGTATTCCAACTTGAAAGTTCAGGAATGAGGGAACTTGTTTTAGATTTAAAACCTTCGAAATTCGATGATCTTGTTGCACTTCTTGCATTATATAGGCCAGGGCCGTTGCAGAGTGGAATGGTTAGTGACTTTGTTGAAACTAAAACCAAGAATAAAAAAATAAAATATTTGCACCCCAGTTTAAAGCCAATTTTGGAAGAAACATATGGGATAATTCTTTATCAAGAACAGGTTATGACGATAGCTTCTGAACTGGCTGGGTTCAGTATGTCGGAAGCAGATATACTTCGGGGGGCCATAAGCAAGAAAAAGAGGAGTTTACTTGCAAAACAAAAAGATAAATTTATGGATGGAGCAAAAAATAAAGGAATAATTGATGAAAATATTGCTCAGAAGATATTTAAACTAGTAAATCATTTTGCTGAATATGGTTTTAACAAATCTCATAGCACAGCCTATGCAATGATATCCTACCAAACAGCGTATCTGAAAGCTAATTATCCTGTTGAGTTTATGGCAGCGCTTTTAAGTGTAAGAATGGGCAGCCAGGAAAAAGTGGCACAATATGTTAATGAAACTAGAAGGCTGGGCATAGAAGCACTTCCCCCGGATATAAATGAAAGCTTTAAAGATTTTACTGTAATTGGGAATTCTATAAGATTTGGTCTTTCTGCAATTAAGAATATAGGATCAAATGTTATTGAAGTAATAGAGAGAGATAGGAAGATTAATGGTAAATTTCTTAGCTTTATAGATTTTTGCAAGAGAGTTAAAAGCAATGTTTTAAATAAAAAAACTATTGAGAGCCTGGTAAAAAGTGGAACTTTTGACTCTTTAGGACGGAGTAGAAAGTTTTTACTAGAGAATTTTAAAAAAATTATAGAAGAGACTTTAAAGATTAGGAGAGATAAAGAGAAGGGTCAATTTTCTTTGTTTGACAATGGTAGTGCCAGTGAAGATTTTTTAATAATCAACAAAGCTGCTGGTAGTGGGAATAATGACGACGAGTTTCCTCAGAAGGAGTTATTAAATTTTGAAAAAGAAATGCTGGGTCTTTATGTTTCAGGACATCCTATGGCTGAATTTAGGGAAATATTTTCAATGCTAACTCCAATTGAAAGACTTTCGGTGGAAAAAGACAAATCAATACAAAATGTTGGAGGAGTAATATCCAAGATAAAGTCTGTATTTACCAGGAATGGACAATTAATGTATTTCTTAGATTTAGAAGATTTAAGTGATAGCATTGAGGTAATAGTATTCCCGACAGTATTGGAAAAATATAAAGAAAATTTAATAGAGGATAAAATAATTAAGATTAAAGGTAGATTAGATAAGAAAGAAGACAAGACAAAATTGATAGCTATCGAAATTGAAGATGCTAAAGAATTTAGTGGAAACATAGAAAAGATTGGAGAAAGTAATCAGAACAGTCAATATCATAAGAGAAATGAAAAAGATTCAGTAAAAAGCTTTAAGAATAAGGATAAGATTGTTTTTACTATAAAGAGAATTGATTTGGATAGGAAATTAGTAAATAGCTTGTATGAATTAATTAAGAAGAATCGCGGCAACTCTCAGGTGGAATTAAGAATAATTGATGAAAATGGTAAAGGACTGGAGAAAAAATATTCTTTATCTTCTAATTATATGGTAAATTTAAATTCTGATTTTTTTAAAAAATTGCAGGTGTCTTTTCGTGACAAAGTTATATGGGAATAATATAAAAATAGTACCATAATAGAGAGGAGTTATTTTGAAAGATGTAAAATTTGCAGTTATGGGTGCTGGGAATGGCGGGAAAGCTATGGCAGCACAATTGGCTATAAATGGGTTTGAAGTTAATTTATATAATAGAACTTATTCTAGAATTAAACCTATTGCTAAGATGGGAGGAATAGAGCTTGAAGGTGAGGTAAAAGGTTTTGGAAAATTAAATATAATATCAGATAGTGCTAGAGATGTAATAAAAAATGTAGATGTAATAATGGTTGTGGTTCCTGCTAATGCTCATAGATTTATTGCTGAAAGATGCTCTCCTTATTTAAAGGATGGCCAGATCGTAGTTTTAAATCCTGGAAGAACTTGTGGAGCTTTAGAGTTTTTAAACGTGTTAAAAGAAAAAGGGAATAATAGAGATGTAATAATTGCTGAGGCTCAAACATTTATATATGCTAGCAGGGGCATGGGTCCGGCTGAAGCAAAGATATTTAGAATAAAAAAAGCCATACCAGTTGCGGCAATACCAGCAAGAAGGACTGAAAAAGTGGTTAAAGCATTAAACAAAGCTTTACCAGAGTATATTACTGCTGCAAGTGTTATTGAAACGAGTTTTAATAATATGGGTGCTGTTTTCCATCCATCTATTACTATATTGAATGCAAGCAGGATAGAATCTACACTGGGGAATTTCCAATTTTATATTGAAGGCGTTACTCAATCGGTAGCAAGAATCCTGGAAGCTGT
>JAUWCR010000163.1 GCA_030609215.1 Actinomycetes bacterium
AATATATTTTAACTTTTGGGAAAAATATTCTTTTATGTGGTTTCTGAATTATTTTGTTTGTACCGGTTATTGCTAATGGTAAAATTGGGCTTTTACCCAAAATTGAAATTAAACCAGCACCTTTCTGACCTTCTCTTATTATACCATCAACAGATCTTGTTCCCTCTGGAAATATACCCAATGCCTGTTCAGCTTCTAAAATATCTACTGAAGTTCTAATGGTACTTTTATCCACAGACAATCTATTAACTGGGAAAGCATTAAGAAATGTTATAATAAATGATAAGAATTTATTTTTAAATAACTCTTTTTTTGCAATATAATAAATATATCTTGGAAAAAACATACTCAGTATTACTGGATCAATATAGCTCATATGATTTGAACAAAGTATTAACCTGCCCTTTCTTGGTATTTTATTACTGCTATTCTTGACTACTTCTACCCTGAAAAGAATTTTAAAAATAATAGAAACTGTAAACTGCATAAATCTATAGAATATATAATAACACTTGCCATGCTGTAATTTAAGATTCATTTAATCTTTCCCTATAAATTTTCCTTATCATTTCAACTACTTCATTTATGCTCATATCAGTAGTATCTATAACAACCCCATTTTCTGGAATAATTAGTGGGCTATCATTTCTATTACTATCAATTCTATCTCGATTTATTATTTCATCTCGTATTAGTTTTACTTTTATTTCTTGTTTTTTTTCTTCAAGCTGTAATTTTCTTCTTTTTACTCTTTCTTTAAGATTAGCTGTTAAAAAAACTTTTAAAATTGCATTAGGGCAAACAATGCTTCCGGTATCCCTTCCTTCAAGAATAGCTTTATTCCCCTTAGCTATACTTCTTTGCATTTTTACAAGATATCTTCTTACACCGGATAGCTTTGATACTATAGAAACAGCAGCACCTATTTCTTTACTTCTTATTTTATCCGTAACATCTATTCCATTTAACTTAATTTTAGTAAATCCTTTTTCATCTGCTGCTCTATAATCTAGCTCTATTTTAGTCTTTTTTGCTAATTTAAGTATTGATGCTTCATCCTGGAAATCTAAATTATTTTCTAACGCCAGTAAGGTTATTGCTCTATACATTGCACCTGTATCTATATATTTCAAATCCAGTTCTTTTGATAATATCTTTGCTATTGTGCTTTTACCACTTCCCGCAGGACCATCTATTGTAATTATGTTATTCATTTTTTATATTAGCACTTTTTTTAAAATATACTTAAAACTTGGAAATGATGTATTGATACAATCTGAATTTAATATTTTTACTTTATTTTTTGATAGTAAGGATAATATTGCTAGTGACATTGCAATTCTATGATCTCCAAAACTGTCTACAGATCCCTCGCTAACTCTTAAATTTCTATCACCTTCAATTATTAAGTTATTTTCCTTCTCTTTTACCTTAATACCCAGTTTTTTGAACTGGCTAACAATTGAAGAAATCCTATCGCTTTCCTTATATCTTAATTCTCCAGCTCCATTTATAATAGTTTTTCCATCCGACTTTGCAGCTGCAACACATATTATTGGAATTTCATCAATAATAACTGGGATTTTTTCTTTATCGATAATAATTGAATTAAGATTACTATAGCTAACTTCAATATCGGCAAAAGGCTCATTTCCAGAATTACGTATATTCTTTATAGTAATTCTTCCGCCCATTTTTTTTAAGATTTCTAAAAAATAACACCTGGTTGGATTTATACCTACATCTTTTATTATTAAATGTGAACCTTTTAATATTAAAGCTGCTACAATAAAATACGCTGCTGAAGAAATATCACCGGGTATATATACATTTTTTGCTCTTAATTTAGTTCCGGGTATTATTTTTGTGCGCTTTCCATTATATGAAATATTTGCCCCAAAGTACTCAAGCATTCTCTCTGTATGATCCCTTGATACATTTGGTTGTATTATTTCTGTTTCGCCTTTGGCATGAAGAGCAGCTAAAATAATGCTGGATTTAACCTGCGCACTTGATATATTAATTAAAAATTCTTTACCCTTTAATCCACTACTACCTATTATTACTAAAGGTGCCTTAGTATTATTATCTCTGCCATATATATTTGCCCCCATTTCATTAAGAGGATTTATTATTCTATCCATTGGTCTGCTATTGACAGATCTGTCGCCACTTAATACTGACATAAAATTAGTTGCACTTAAAACTCCGCTAATTATTCTTATAGTAGTTCCTGAATTACCGACATCTAATATCTCTACAGGTTCTTTAAAATTTTCTATTCCTTCGCCTTTAATTATTAAATTACTATTTAATTTTTCAATTTTAATGCCAAGTTTTCTAAGTATCTCAATCGTCCTTATACAATCTTCAGAAAATAAAAAATTTTCTATTACAACATTACCTCTGATAATAGAAGATATTATTGCACTTCTGTGGGATATTGATTTATCTCCTGGGACTTTTATTTCACCTTGGATGCTGCTTTTACTTTGAATTTCCATTTTTAATCACTTATAACTTTTTTTACTCTCAACTCATAACCAGCACTTTCAATTGCATTTCTTGCAATTTCTCCAGCATTTTCACCCTGTACTAAAATTTTAAGTATGCCTCCGCCACTAACTTCTGTTGAATGAAAAATTGATATATCTTCTATATTAATTCCACACGAACTAATAGCAAGAGTTATTTCACTCAATACCCCTTTTCTATCTGGAACTGATATCATTAATTCATATAATTTAGAAATGTCTTTCTCTATAAACTTGGGTAAATTAACTCTAGCCTTTTTTGCTTCAATATAATGATTTTTTATATAATCACTTTTATTTTCTTTTAAGTTTTCTCTAAATTTATACAAGTAGCTAATATATTCATCTAGTGCTTTAATAATTTCCTTCTTATTTTCCAAACTTATATCCAGCCACATTTTTGGATTTGATGCAGCAATTCTTGTCATATCTCGAAATCCTCCAGCACATAGTTTGAATAGATTTTTTTGCTCAATCTGTTTATCATTTATTAATTTTACTAAATTTGTAGACAAAACATGTGGAAGATGACTTATAAGTGAAACAATCATATCATGTTCTTTGGGCGTAACTGTTACTACTATTGAACCCATTTTATTTAAAATTGAATGTAGCTCCATTAAAGATTCAGTTTTAGTATTATCAGTTGGTGTTAATATGTAGAAAGCATTTCTGAAAAGATCAGGATTTGCATTTAATATCCCCTCATTTTCGGACCCAGCCATTGGATGTCCCCCAATAAAAATGACATTACCTGGTAAAATTTTATTAATTGCATTAACTATATTTTCCTTGGCGCTCCCAACATCTGTAACTATAGCTCCATCTTTTAAGTGATCCTTAATGGAGTTTATTACATTAATTATTTTGCTTATTGGGGTAGCAATAATAATTAAATCAGCATCTTTAACTGCATCTATATAATCAACTGCAATTTTATCAATAATATTTCCATACTTTGCTATATTCATTGCATCAGAAATCTTATCAAATCCTGTCACTTTAAAACCTTTATTTACATTTTTCAGAGACAGGGCAAGCGACCCGCCTATTAAACCTAGTCCTATTATAGATATATTCCTTATTTTATTTCTTTTTCTATTCATAAATAATTTTCCTTTTAATCTAAATTACAAGATTAGTTTTTTTACTATTACTTTCTTTAAAAATTATTTTTAATATTTTACTACACTTAGTTTCTTTT
>JAUWCR010000012.1 GCA_030609215.1 Actinomycetes bacterium
TATGTTGGAAAACAATGGTAGATTTTTATCAGGTTGTATTATATACTCTTCAGGTAAAGACTATAATATTGTTTTAAGGTTTTGAAAATTCAACAGTAATTATTGTGAAATGAAAAAAGTTGTTTTTTTTAATACAAAGGGCGGAACTGGCAAGACAACAATTTGTTACAATTACGGTTGGTACCTGGCTGAAAAAAAAGATAAAAAAGTTCTTTTTTTAGACTTTGATCCCCAGATTAATTTGGTCCAGGCCTTTAACAAGGGCACATCTAATGATAAGGGAAATAACCTTGACACCCTTATAATAAATTATATTAAGGGCAATGATATTAATTTTAATGATTATATAATAAAGATAAGCAATAACATTGATTTACTGCCATCTTCGAATAATGTTTCACTTATCGAAGAATATTTAACAGATTATCTGTTGGGTAAGACTTTTAAAGAGCAAAAAATTTATAAGGCAACACATAGAAATGCAATAATAAATGAACTGTTAGAAGAAAATATTAATGAAGATGATTATGATTATATAGTTATAGACTCGCAGCCTAATTTTTCTCTTCTTTCAACAACTTCAATAATTTATGCCAAAAATATAATTGTTGTTGTAAAACCTGAATTATTTTCTTTCCTGGATATTGAATATCTTAATAAAATAATTGAAAATCTTGAAAAAAGGTTTTATATTAAGATAAATATCGCCGGCGTTATAGTGAATGCTTTTGAAAAAAGAAAAAAGATGTCGGAATTTATAGTAAAAAATCTTGAGGCGAGGTATAAAGATAAATTGCCAATACTAAAACAAAAGATTAGATACCTGGTACCTTACCAGAAGTCAATATTGCTGAAAAGGGAACCTGTTTTTTTGTCATATCCGGATGAAGAGGCAACCAGTGATATCATAAAATTGTTTTCTAATGTTGATGAATATTTAAATAACTTATATTAATAATAAACAAGAATATAGGGGGAATAAAAATGGTTTTTTCAAGTAATGAGGATTTGGACAGGACAAAAGAAGCTGAGGGGAATGAGGAGAGGACACTGCTAACAATAACAGGGAGCAATGCAAAAGTAGAAGGAAAATTTGATGTGTCAAAATCTATAGAAATAGATTGCGAAGTCAGAGGAGAATTAAAAGTTGATGGTAAGATAGTAATCCAGAAAAATGGATATGTTGGTGCTGATGTTAAGACTGTTGATGCTCAGATAATTGGAAAATATGAAGGAAGCATGAAAGCTACTGGAAATGTTGAAATTATGGAAACAGGCGTAGTAAACGGGAACGTAAAGACAGATTCGCTTATTATAAATAAGGGTGGAATATTTAGTGGAAATGTTGCAAGGATTACTAAGGACGAAGATGAAGAAAAAACAACGGGAAAGAAAAAGAAGTCCAAATCCAAAGATGAAGAAATAATAAGCATTGAAGAGGGTAAAAAAAGAAAAGAGGAAGAAATTGGGATAGAGAACATAGGCATGGATGATGCAGGTGGATTGAAGTTATAGATTTACATTTTTTAGTTTTCTTATATTCAGTAATACGGGAAAAAAGTAATTTTAATGATTGGTAAAGATGAAGTTGTTATTACAAGACTATTTTGTCGTGAGTTAGATTTAGACAAGAGCGTTTATAGAAGAAAAATCCGAAATAGAGAAAAATATAATTGGAGAGTTGTATACAAATATAGCGATATTTTAATTAGCAGCGACAGTTACGTCAAAGATAAAATTGAAAAACCGCTAAAGGAATTCTATAAATTATTGGAACTCTGTATTAAAAGAGATCCCTCTTTTTTAAAAAGTTTATCTCCCGTAAAGAGTAAATCTTATTTTCCTGAAATCATAAAAGAGATGTGCGATAAATCAAATATTTTTAATGTTGGGCCAATGGCAACTGTTGCAGGAGCAGTTTGTGAATATCTGGCTGCTAATTTGAGCAGATGCTGTAGTCAACTGACAATAGAAAATGGTGGGGATGTATATTTAAAAAGCAAAAGAGATATAAATGCAGGTGCATATTTAAAAAATAAATATTTTAAGGATAAAATTAATTTAAAAATCAGAAAGGAAAACACACCTTGCGGATTATGTTCTTCGTCTGGTAAGTTTGGTCACTCGTTAAGCATGGGCAGGAGCGATCTTGTTGTAGTACTATCCGGGTCTGCTATAAGTGCAGATGGAGCAGCTACCGCAATTGCCAACAGGATTAGTAATTCTGATGATATACCACGAACTATAGATCATTATAAAAAATTAAATGATGTAAAAGGGATTTTAATTGTAAAAGATAGCAAAGTTGGAATCTGGGGAAACTTAGAGCTGGTACCATAACTTATTTTATAAAGTAATCGAATAACTTGCGCCTGTTTCTTACATTTTTAGAATTTTGTTACTTGCCGGTATTTTGTTCAGAAGTAGCAGTATTTTTTTCAAGACCTTTTTCACTTGATATGTACACTTGTTTGGAAGATAAAGTATGCAATACTTTTAAATTATGTATTGAAAATATACTTATTAATTCCATAATTATTATAACTACTTAACATGCTAACCATGTTAATAAATATTTATATTGACATTTATAATATATTTATTTATACTTTAAAAAAATATAAAAAAGTAATAAGAGATATTCTTCAATAATATAATTAATATAATTAAAATGGCTAAAAAGCAATAATGGAAGATTTAAAATGATATAAGTTATAGAAAAGATTGATGTATGCCCTGACAGGCTTCGTTGTTGGGAAATGGTAGAGACAGGTAAATCTACATATATACAATAGGGAGCCAGAGATTTAGAAGGTTTCCAGGGAAGATATTAAAAGAGTTATTTTAGTTAAAATGAGAAAGATGTAATATAAATTCAGAAAAGTTATGTGAATAGTTATGGAAAGAAAGCTAAATATACCACAGGAAGATAAAATAAAGAATTTAGGGTATATGGTAAATTATTTGCCAAGCAAGCAAGCAAGCAAGCAAGCTCTTTAGAAAATAAAGCGCTATGCAATAGTTGTTCTTTAAAAAAAATAGTTAATAAGTTTGACTTTATAGTAATTGCAAGGAGATAAAGCGATTCATGGTCCTTATGACCAATTGATTCGTTTTATCTCCTTTTTTATTTATATAGAAATTTACTATAAAAAAAATGGGAGTTTGGAGGCGAGAGAATATGTGAAAGGAAAAAGGAGATCAGATCTGAATGTTGTAATATCTAGTCTCCTACAGTTTAAAAATACCCTGTTTGGAAAATTATCAATCGGGTTTGATAATTGGGGTGGTTGGATAAACCCAAATTTGTTAAAGCTTACTTTAACCTGAGGAGGTTATAAAAATGAGATTAAAAAAGAAGCTTATGATGATGCTGGTAGCAGCAGTGACAGTATTTTTAGTAATGCTTCCTACGTCAGGAGTGTTTGCGGATGAAACCAACTTTTCAGAGATTCTGACTGCCGGAAGCTTAAGTGTCACTTCCCCTGCTTCTGCTGCTTTTGGTGGTAAAGGTGTACTCAGTACTGAGCAAACCGACACAGCCGTTATTGGTGATGCCACACATACTAACACTACAGGAATACAAGTAGTAGATGAACGAGGTTCTGCTGCTGGTTGGAGTTGTACCATGACGGTAACACATCTTAACACCAAAGCTACTACTAAAAAGCTGGCGGGGACCAATGAGACGGTTGATTTTACAGGAACCTACGATGGACTTGATGGAGTACTGGATCCTTGCGGGACTTTCAAGGTTGAGGTTACTGCTGGTGGAGCTGTCGGAGAGGCAGTCTTTAAATGGTGGGACCCGGCCGGTACTCTTACAGAGACTATAACCACTGCTTCTACGGTTCTTCTTAGCAATGGAATAACTGTTACCTTTGGAGCTGCTACCTACGAAGTAGGGGACAGTTGGTCGGCTGGTGTTGATGTCTTCCCTTATAATTATGATACTACTAAGGGATTGACTATTACTCCCAGTGACATTCACAGTGCCAGTGGTAGCTTGACTGGAGTAACTAAAGGTGAAGCAGCTCATTTAATGACCGGCTCTGCTGCTACTTCTGAAGCTGCTACGGTGATGACTGCTACAGTTAATAATGGTTTGGGTGACTACTATATAGATGTGGATTTAAGCCAGACTATTCACCCGAACTCACTTGCTGGAACCTACACATCCGTAGCTACTATAACTGTTAGCTAGATAATTGGAGTGTGGATTATCCATCGCAGGGTGGTCCACACCCACTGTTTATAAAGAGCTAAACACTTTAAGAAGGTCAAAAATTGAAAAAATTATTGTTTGTTTGTTTTATTCTACTTTTAAGCTTTGGTATTTTCCCTGGCCTGGTGCAGGCTATTGAGTATGAGGGCTTGAGTGTTCGACCTCACCAGGAAGATGATGAAGCCAGAGATTGGTTTATCTATACTTTATGGCCAGGGGAATCAATAGAGGATAGAGTAGATATATCTAATTCTTCTGATGAGCTAATCGAGGTTAAAATCTATCCGGTTGACGCTGATATACTTGAAGATGGGGCTTTTGCTCCTAAGGCAGAAGATGCAGAAAGAGTAGGTGTTGGAGCCTGGATTACACTGGCAGCCCCAGAGCTCACCTTACCTCCTCATGATGAAACCTATGCTCTTGATTTCACTTTAATTATTCCGGAAAACGCTGAGGCCGGGAAATATACGGGAGCGATTGTTGCTCAAAATAAAGGATACAAAGAATTAGAAACCGAAGAAGGAACAACCATGCTTGTAGTTACCCGGGTTGGAGCCCGGGTTTATCTAACTGTACGCGGAACTAAAGTGGAGTTTCTGGAGATAGGGGATATAGAGCTTGGAGAAGAGCTGGGAATGCAAGCTACGATCTGGAATTATGAGGAAGAAGAAATCAGCACTAAAGTTGAGTTCGACCTTTTTGATAACGAGGGAACTCTACTTGAAAGCTGGGTAAGCTCGGAAGAAATACTGGAACCAGAGAACTCAAGGTCGGTCCAATTCAGTAAAGATACAACTGAGATTGGCATGGGAGACTATCTGGTTGTTGGAAAGGCTTACCGAAATGGAGAGGAATTCAAAAAGTCTGAAAGCCAGTTTAGGGTAGGAGTAGTTGAGTTTGCAGTGAGCAATCTAGTAATAACTCCAGACACAGTTCTTCCTGGTGAAGAGGTAACAATATCTATCGATGTTGAGAATATCGGCAACATTGAAAGCATATATACTGCCACACTGAAAATCAATGATACATTAGAGGAGACAAAAGATGTCACACTTGTTGCAGGTGAGACTAAGACAGTTGCCTTTGCAGTATCCAGGGTTGAGGAAGGGACATATAATGTGGCAGTCGATGATTTGGCAGGCACATTTAGTGTAAAAATACCTGTACCTTGGACAACGATTCTTATCGGAATTCTAATTGGAATTGTTATTCTGGTAATAGTAATTGCCATAATAGTAGTGCTTCGGATGAGACAAAGGTTGCCAAAATAGTTATCTAATTAAAGAAATAACCCATTAAGCATATGTGTAGATATTAAAAGCAGAGAAGAGATTAGTACTCTGATAATAATCAGAGTTGAAGGGAAGTTAAACGAGTTAGTGATTATAAAAGAACTCACTTATGTTCCTTGCAGAAGTATTAAAAAAACAACCAAAAAATAAAATAGAGGGCGAAAAGAAATGGACAGAATTTGTATTAAAAGAAGATTTTAATAGGATAAAGAGAAACCATTCTTTAGGAGAAAAGATAAATGAAGATTATTAAAAAGATAAATTCTAACAAATTAAGAGTTAATCTTACTAAATATTTGACTAAAAATTTAGGAGATACGATTTATATTACTAAATATAGAAGGCTGGTAGCGGAGCTTAAAATTTATACAGATAAAATGAGGAAGGAAGCTGAGCTTGATATAGCTAAAGGAATGGTTAAAGTTGCAAATAAAAATAACGGGCAAAATCAATAAAAATAAAAGAATAATTTTAACTTCTGTGTTACTTATACTGGTCTCTATTATAATATGGTCAAGTGAGATTATAGGCATTTCTTACCATCTTTCAGGTGTTTCTACCACTCTTATGTATTGGGCAGAAGCTACTTTTTTGACTCTGGTATTAGTCTTAGTTGGTATTATAATTAGTTTTATTGACAATAAGTTTAAAAAAGCTGCAGATGAATTGAAATATATTTCCTACCATAACATTCTAACTGGCTTATGCAACAGAGCTTACCTTGAAGAAGAACTAAAAAGAATAGACACATGTAGACAACTTCCAATAAGTATTATTTTAGGAGATGTAAATAACTTAAAGCTAGTAAATGATACTTTTGGTCACAAGGAGGGAGACAGGCTACTTATAAAGATAGCTGAGATGCTGAAAGCCTTTTGCAGAAAAGAAGATGTTATTGCCCGGTGGGGAGGAGATGAATTTTTAATCCTTCTTCCTCAAACTACTGGTAATGAAGCAGAAGAAATTAAAGATAGGCTAAGAAATGCTTTTAAAGGAACCAGTGAACTGAAAGTACCTGCTTCCATATCTTTAGGAGTTTCAACAAAGGAAAAAGTCAGTCAAGATATTCAAACTACAATAAGAAGAGCAGAAGACAATATGTATAGGCGTAAGTTGCTTGAAGAAGAGAGTACTTCCAGCTCTATAATAAAATCACTTGAAATAGTACTGCTTGAAAAAAGCCATGAAACCAAAGAACACGCTGAGCGTATGAAAAAATTAGCTTTAAAATTGGGGTGTTTTTTAGGACTACCAGAAAATGAGCTTGATAAATTATTACTGCTTTCCTCTCTTCATGATATAGGTAAGGTTGGAGTAAGTGATGAAATTCTATTAAAAAAAGGAGAGCTAACAAAAAGAGAATGGGAAAATGTAAAAAAGCATTCTGAAGTGGGTTATAAGATTGCTAAATCAGCTGCTGCAATTGCACATATAGCGGACGGTATTCTATTTCATCATGAGCGGTGGGATGGCACTGGTTATCCTTGTAGATTAAAAGGTGAAGATATTCCAACAATCTCCCGTATTTTATCGATAGTTGATGCATATGATGTCATGACCAATGGAAGGGTATACAAAAAAAAGTTATCAAAAAAAGAAGCCATCAAAGAACTTAATAGATGTGCTGGAACTCAGTTTGATCCAGAATTGACTGAAAAATTTATCAATATAATTAAAGTTTAAAAAGCTTCCATATCAGCAAACCAACAATTACAGATATAGAAATTTGACTGATGAAGGGGTAAAGTATTTGTATGGATAAGGAAAATGTTTTAGACAAGGAAGGGGCTTATAATATAAGTGGATTTGGAAGCATTCTTGTAGAAAAAATAAATGGTTGCTTTTTTAATGTAGCAGGGCTTCCTGTTTATAAATTTATAAATTTACTTGAAAAATTTAATTATAAAGTTTTAAGGCAAAATTAAGAAATAGCAGATGTTCGATTTTTTTCTAAATGTAATAGGTAGAGATATGGGTATCGATCTTGGAACCGCAAATACGGTTGTATATGTCAAAAGTAAGGGAATTATCCTTGAAGAACCATCTATTGTGGCAATCGACAAAGAAAGAAAAAGAATTCTGGCAGTAGGAAAAGAAGCTAAGAGGATGCTGGGTAGAACTCCTGGAAATATAGTAGCAATCAGGCCTTTAAAAGATGGAGTGATTGCAGATTTTGAAACAACAGAAAGAATGCTCAAATATTTTATTCAGAGAATCCATAAAAATGTAGCATTTGCCAGATCAAGAATTGTAATCTGCATACCTTCAGGAATTACTCCTGTGGAAAGAAAAGCTGTGGTTGAGACAACAGAGCAGGCTGGTGCAAGGGCTGCTTATATAATTGAAGAACCTCTTGCTGCTGCAATTGGTGCAAATCTCCCTATAGACGAACCCACTGGCAGCATGGTTGTTGATATTGGAGGAGGCACTTCAGAAGTAGCGGTTATATCACTGGGCGGAATAGTGGTGAGGAAGTCACTTAGAATAGGCGGTGATGAAATGGACGAAGCTATTATTTATTATCTAAAAAAAGGGCATAATTTGCTTTTAGGGGAAAGAACTGCTGAGAAAGTAAAAATGGAGATTGGTTCTACTTTCCCTTTGGAAAATGAAGAGAAAATGAAAATAAATGGAAGGGATCTTATTACGGGGCTACCTAAGACCATTATTATAACCAGCCAGCAGATAAGGAAAGCCCTTGAAAAAACGATCAATGATATTGTTAATTCCATCGTAGAGGTCCTTGACGGAACTCCCCCGGAATTAGCTTCAGATATTATGAAGCGAGGCATAGTCCTTGTAGGAGGGGGTTCGTTGCTTAAAGGATTTGCGGAGAGGATCAGCAGGGAAACTCATTGTCCTGTTTATCTGGCTGAAGACCCGCTTGCTGCAGTAGCTATTGGAGCAGGAAAATGAGTTGAAGATTTTAGTGCATTAAAAAGATATCTCAGATTCTCAAAATAACTGGAATGAGATAAGGATTCTAAATGAGTAAAGTATGTTTGTATTAATGTGCCTGAGTATAATTAATAAAAGGAAAGGAAATGAGCCCCGTTAGCTGGCTTTAACTTGGTTAATTTGGTGCCTGGTTTTTAGTTTCATATTAAAAACATTCAAAAAAATTTTCTACTGTCTTATTTTAATTAATAATCTCTGGAGCTATTTGGAGTAAATCACTAACCCTATAAAGCGTTAGACATAGTATTCCTGAAATACATATCACTTTTTAACTTTTTATACTGAAATCAGGGCAAATATGATATAATTCAAAAATTATATAATAAAAGTCTTAGTTAAATATAATAAATGTTAATTTGTTAGAAAGATGATACTTGAAAGATATTAATCACAAACTACTGGTTAAAAAGATAATTCTATCAAGATTTTTGGAAATGTCTTTGAAAAAATATGAAGACTATATTGAAAGTTTGAAAACAAATTCTGAGTTTACAAAACTTACTAATTGGAAATGTACAAAATCTAATCAGGATATAATTAAAATTGTTAACTTCCCTGAAACCACGGGGAATAGCAGAAACTGCAAATGGCCAAAAAATGTTCTAGCAGAAGTTACAGTAAACAAAGATTGCTATTTAATAAATTATAGAAATGAATGGTTTTCAAAAAAGATTGATATAGACCAAATTAAACTAGATAGGTTTTTAGAAAATAAAAAGTTGATTAGCGAAAAAAAAACATCTGTAAGAAATTTACTGGCTAAGATTCGTCTTATTAATATTAGAAATAGCATCACCTATAAGGTACTGAGGGGCGTTATTCATTTTCAGAAAGATTTTTTTATAAAAAATAGTGATTTATTTTCTCTCAAAGTGCTTTCATTTTCAGATGTAAGTAAATGGACAAATGATAATTTTGAAAATGGCGTATGCATTGATAATAGCAGGATGTCAAGAGTAATCAATGGTAAATCTATTGTCACTAAGGATGGTCATGAAATAGAGCTAATAAAGCTATTCCCTTCATCAAGAAATATAAAAAAAAATATATTAAAAAGACCTTTTACTCAGAATGTATAAGTATAACTAAAGGTATAATAAAAGCAGCTTATACTGATAGAGAGATTGCGAAAAAAATAACGACTGCAAGTGGAATTGATATTTCAAGAAGGACTATTGGAAATTGTCGAAAAGAGCTTGGAATTGAAAGCTCTTATAGAAGAATGAATATAATTTATCCACCCCTAAATTTTGATTGTTCGCGTTTTTTCCCTTTTAAAAATCAATCAGTTAGAAAAAATGCACCAAAAAAACCAGGAGTGTATGAGTTTAGTACAAGAAGTGGGGAGATTGAATATTTAAATGGGATATCAAAGATTTTTTATATAGGTAGTTCAAAAAATATTAGAAAGAGAATATTGGAACATCTGGGAGCTAGTGGAAGAAATGGAGGTATAAAGAATTTCTGTAAAGACCATGGCTGTTTATTTAGATATAAGTTATGTTCAGAAAATTGGAATAAAGCAGAAAAGGAATTATACTATAAATTTCTTTCGTTATTTGGAGAACCACCAAAGTGCAATTATATGAAGCCATAGTGAGAATTTTGCATCAATTTGGAATAAGATAGGCGGAAAATAATAAACTTTTATTTGGTATTTTTTCCATCTTTTGATTTATAGATAATCTTAGATTCCTCAACTATATAGTTCATTCTCTCCTGGGAAAAGGATGCCCTAATAATATACCTTGCAAGATTTTCCATAGACTGGACACTTCTGGGATAAATTCTTTCTCCACAATATACATTGAATCCAGAATGGTACCAGGAAGATATAAGTTCTATTGTCCTTGCTGTAATAAGACCTTTTTTCTTTAACATTGAAAGTACCTCATGTCTAAATAGAAGCTCAAGCTCTTCTGCATTTATTTTGACTGGAGAGGCGGTTCACGCAGCGCAGGGTGTATCAATCCAGAGAATATAGCACCAGTATTAGTAGATATTGACGATAGTCCAATCAATGTAAATCTTACATTCAGAAAGAAAATCAAAGTTATTTAAGCTTAGAAAGCCCGGTATACCGGGCTTTTGCCGTTAGAAAAAGAATAAAACGGAAGGTCAGTTAATGGGTAAAGACGATTTAAGAGAGAGTCAACAAAGAATTGGATTGACACTAATAGAAATCTACTAATCTATAATTATATGAATAATAGAAGAAATATAAGTAATAATTCTCGAAATACTTCCGGCAATAAAAAGAGCTCAGATAGTGGTGAATATAATTCTACACCTGCTAATAGATTTTATACGGCTAAGGAAGAAATAAAGCTTAGGTTTTACCAGGTACCAAAATCTTTATTTAATAATCCCACCTACAAGAACCTTTCTCTGGGAGCAAAATTAATGTATTCAATTCTAAGAGACAGACTGGATGTATCTATAAAAAATAAATGGGAAGATGAAAATGGGTATATATATTTAATTTTTACTGTTGATGAGATAGAAGAAATTTTAGAAGTTACTAGAAAAACAGCGATAAAGCATAAGAAAGAACTGAAAAATTTTGGACTGATAATTGATAAAAGAGTAGGACAAGGGAATCCTAATAGAATTTATGTTTTAAAACCTTTACTAACAGAGTCTCTGAAGTGTAAAAATTCCACTTCAAGAAGTGTAAAAAAGGAACTTCAAGAAGTGTATAATGTACACCCTATTGATACTTAAGGTTACCCCCATTGTCAAGACAAAATATCGACTAAGCTATAGCTACACTTTTATATTAGAAACAGTACGATCTTTACCAAAATATATCTCTGCTGGAGGAGAATATCCTAAACTAGAATGTAGCCTTTCATTATTATAAAAAGTAAAATAATTATCTATAGATGCTTTTGCATCTATGCAATTGTCATAATCCTTCAGATATACCCCTTCATATTTTAAACTCCTCCATAATCTTTCAGTAAATATATTATCAAATACTCTACCCCTTCCATCCATACTTACTTTTACATTAGCTGACTTAACTTTCTCTACATACTCTTCTGCTGTAAACTAACTTCCCTGGTCTGAATTATTGATCTCTGGCTTTGCTATTTTAAATGCCCTGTCTAAAGACTCTAAACAAAATTCTACTGATAAGCTATTAGACAAAACCCAGCTTATAATACATCTTGAATACCAATCCATTATCGCAACTAAATACATAAATCCTTTTCTCATCCTAATATAGGTAATATCTGTTCCCCATACTTGGTTTGGATACGATATTTTTATCCCCTCCAGTAGATATGGATATTTTTTATTCTTGCAATTGCT
>JAUWCR010000038.1 GCA_030609215.1 Actinomycetes bacterium
CACAGGAATTAAATGATCTATTATACAGGCGTAGCTTCTCCTTTTTGCCTGAGTTCCTTCACTTGGATTGTTTATAATATAAGGATAAATATTAGGTAAATCCATAATAGCTAAATCAGGATAGCAGTTTTCTGATAATCCGATTGCTTTACCTGGAAGCCATTCCAGAGAACCATGCTTTCCTATATGCATGACAGCATCCGCTTTAAAAACATCTCTGATCCATCTGTAATATCCTAGATACTGCCAGGGCGGCGTCATGTCAGGGTCATGATATATTTTTGCTGGATCATCCAAAAACCCTCTTCTTGGCTGCAGGCCAATGAATATATTTCCATCTATAACCCCGGGAATTAACATTTTTTCTTCCAAAACCATCACTTTGCCAGGAGTTTTTCCCCAATCCTTTTCCATTGCCAATCTATTTTTATCAGGAATATATTTAAAAAAATCTTTCGCATCCTTGCTTGAAATAGTATCAACAGCTTTTTCCAATATTTCTTCTTCGCTATTCCAACGCAAGTCATTCGTTGCGCATTTTAAAATTTTATCAATAAGCTCATCACCAGTCTCTGGAATATAATCAAACTTGTAGCCCTTATTTTTCATAACTTTCATTAAATCAGCCACACTTTGTGTTGAATCAAGTCCAAAAGCACTTGCTATCTGATCATTTCTTGGAGGATAATTGTGGAAAATAATTGCTACCTTTTTATCTTTATTAGCAATGCTTGAAAGTTTGCCCCAATTTATTGCAAGTCTTATTGCCTTATCAGTTCTTTCAGGAATTGGGGCATATCTTGCTACCCTCAAACCTGTCTTGGGGTCAAATTCACTACTTTCCCTGCTGCAAACAGGTACTGTAATGATAGCGCCGTCAAACTCAGGTAAAGCAACACTCCACATTATGTCCAGAGGATTTAATCCTAATTTACTCTCTTTCCATTCACTGAAATTATTTAAAGTATTTACAACCTTTATAAAAGGAACATTTAGTTTTCTCAAAAACCATGTTCTTTTGAAGTTTTCATCATTATCTCTTTCCATATCTTCAACATATGTAGGATTATTCCTCTGAATAGAGCATAACGAAAAGAAAAGCAATGATAACATACTGCTTATAACAGCTTTTCCATTTAGCATAAAATAATTTTCAAAGAACCATGCCATGTCATGCTTGCTGTCTTCGGTAGAACTTTCTACAGCTTCAAAACATGCCAGAGCATTTGCACCTGTCTTCTCAATTCCTTCAATAATCCTGTCCACAAAGTCCAGGTTCTTTGTTACCCAATCCCTTTGATAAAATAAGATTCCTACAGTCAGCTTATTAGTATCACAGAACTCTTCTACATACTCCTGCAGGGTTGGCAGGTGATTTAGCCTGGGATGGTAAATACCAAACTGAGGTGGTTTTTCTGGCTCCCTGTATTCAACCTCTTTTATTTTGTAATAAGAAAGTAGATACAAAAGTAAATTTTTGTAATTTTTTTCTCCACTAAATGCTATATATTTAAAAACATTTCTATAACCCTCAAACTCAATAGTGGAACTTTTTACCAAATCCGGTCTGGGCTCATATCCATAATCAAATATACAGGTGTCTACATTATTCTCCTTTGCCATCTCAATAAATTCATCATAATAAGGAAAAGAGGTTTCTCCGCCATGAAGATGGAGAATAATTAAATGGCTTTTTTTGGCTTTTTCTCTTGCTGTAGACATTAAATCAGGATTCATTGACGTATCAGGTAAAATCAAGTTAATGTCTACAATATTACCCCACTTATCATTTATAAAGCCAATAGCTTTATTTAATGGAAGTAAATCACTTTCTATTATAGTAAAATAAGTAATCCTTAACATAATTCTCCTTTGCATGTAAGAACATAAATTACTTTATTAAAGAATATAAAACTACTTTATTTCTCGATTCCCTTTCTGGCTATAACACCATTGCTATAATAATGCTTTATTTCCCGCATTTCTGTAACGAGATCAGCTTTCTCTATTATTCTCTGATCAACTTTTCTTCCAGTTAGAACCAGTTCTGTATCATCTGGTTTCAAGTCAATTAAATCAAGAATATCTTCTAAATTAATTAATTTAAAATATACTGCTACATTTATTTCATCCAGTATAACTAAATCATATTTTCCTGAAGTTAAAAGATTCTTTATTTTTGCTACCCCATTCTTTGCGACTTTTATATCTTCACTGCTGGATTCTTTCCTTATGAAAAATCCTCTCCCGTATTGTTCTATAGTAATATTATCTTTTAATTTTTCCAGTGCTTTAATTTCACTATACCGCCTTCCTTTTATAAACTGAGCAATAAAGACTTGCAAATCGTAACCTGCAGCTCTTAAAGCCAGCCCAAAAGCGGCAGTAGTCTTTCCCTTTCCATCGCCAGTATAAACCTGCACATAACCTTTTTTCAATTTTCCCATATATTCCCCTTCGCTAAAATAAAAAATCACCCTCTTTCAACCGAAGAGAGTTAATTAAATATTGACAGGTTTCCTGGCTTAAGGGACTTTACTCTTAGCCTTCCCAGCAGCTTTTTGCCAGTGGCATTATAAAGAGCACACACCCTATCACAGTGGCGGGACCACTCCAGATTTTAACTGGATTCCCTGATATAATTAACTAGAATTAAAATAATTAATTCAGCTTTATTCAATTATAAAATGAACAATTAAATACTAGTAAGAATAATACTATAATAAAATAAAAATACAATTCTTTTTCAGTTTTTTCTTCTTAACACCTAATTCTTTTACAAGAGATTCATGGTATCCTTCAAATATTACACTCTACAATTTTTCCCATTCCAACCTGCTGACATCAGCGTGCTTTAGAACTCTTGCTAACAATTCTTTTCCAATATCAGATTTGTGAGGGTTTGGTATTCTTACAGTAATATTACCCTTTTGCATAAATTGGTGGTTGCCGCCCGAGAATGGTCCATTAAAACCAATTTTTCTAAAATATTTTATTAAATCGTTTCTTTTTATTTGACCGAATTTTGGCATCATACAGCAATCTTTTTTATTTTTAATCCAATTCCGTCAACAACTGGGATAGGTAAATCTTTTGATATTCTACATAGGAGCCATTCTTCTAAAACTTCTTCCAGCTCTTCTCTGCATTTTTCCAAGCTTGTAGAATTTGAATACACTCCCTTGAAACCCGGGATTTCACCATAATAACTATTATCTTCTTTAAGAATCTCGTACTTTGCTTTTTTCATTACATTTGATATATATTTTAATAACATTTATTTCTTCTCCTTAATTTCAATTTTTTATTTAATTATACACAGAAAAAATAATATTTAAACGCCGCGCTGGTTCTATTAATACTATAGTTTCAAGTTAAATTATTTTATTTTCCCTAAACCATTTAATAGTATCTTTGATTGATTGCCTGACAGTACGGGGACTGTAGCCCAATTCCTTACTTGCTTTTTCATGGCTTATATAAGAATTACTCTGGAGAGTACTTATGGAGTACCCTGTAAAGCGAGGGGTTGTATTTGTTAATTTATAATATATAGGTGTAAATACACCAGCAATTTTTGCCATCCAGATAGGCACCCTGGAGCAAGATGCCTCCACTCCAGTTATCTCTTCCAGCATTGACATTATTTCATCCATAGTCACTCTTTCACCGGATAAAATATAATTCTCTCCCGCCTTTCCTTTTTCAGCAGCTAAGATATGTCCTACTGCCACATCCCGGACATCAACAAAATCATAAGCGCCATTTATCATAAATTTAAGTTTCTTATTAATAAAGTCAATAAAAGTCTGGCTAATTGCAGATATCTTGAAATCGTAGGGACCTAAAACACCAGTTGGACATACTAATACTGAATCCAAACCATTCTTAGCAGCTTTTACTACTTCCAAGCTAGCAAGAGCTTTCGACCTATCATACTCTCCTCTGTTATTTTTTGGGTTAAATGGCATATTTTCATCAATAACAGTTCCGAAAGGAGGCTCTTTTAATGCATGTATTGTGCTTGTATATACTAATCGCTTAACACCACATCTCAAGCATGCATTGACAACATTCCTGGTTCCCTCAAAGTTAATACTGCGTATTAATGATCTGTCGCCAGGCATGATTGAAATCATGGCAGCTAAATGATATACAATATCTGCCCCTTTAAATGATTTTATAAGAGAATCTACGTCCTGAATATTTCCAACAACCTTTTCTACCTCCAAGCCTTCAAGTGATTTTATATCGGAAGTAGGACGGGAAAATACTCTTACCGTCCTGCCTCTCTTAAGCAGTTCTCTTACAAGGACATTTCCTATACTTCCATTTGAACCGGTAACTACATCCATAAAATTATTCCTTAAATTTTATTATATTTTAAATTGGAATATTATATTAACTTGCAGCATCCGTCAATATTTTGGCATACAACAAAAGTACAAATATTTCATTTACTTACTAGCAATATATAAGATATATGAAAACAATAAATATAAAATGACAACTAAAAACATAAATAATACAGATGTTAGTATGGAAAGCTTCAACGCCTTTCCAATATCGCCTACTTCAAAATCTTTCTTTTTTATGCCTATATACTTACATGTTTTTTTGGCACCAAAATAATAATTTATTCCCCCAAGTCTTAACCCAAGAGCACCCGCGAAGGCTGACTCGGGAAAACCACTATTTGGGCTTTCATGCCTGGAGGAAAATCTTTTAATGATAGAAAAAGTCTCCTTTACCCTTCCGCCAACTGAAAAACTTAAAAACCCTGACATTAATGCAGTGAGCCTTGCAGGAATGAAATTTAATATATCATCAAATTTCGCAGAATAGTAACCGAAATCAATATATCTTTCATTTTTGTATCCTACTGTCGAATCTAAAGTGTTTACTGCCCTGTATAATATTGCCAGGGGAACGCCTCCGATTAAGTAATAAAATAATGGCCCAATCAGCCCATCAGATGTATTTTCAGAAATACTTTCAATTGTTGCTCTTATCAGCCCTTTAAATCCTAAATCTTTTGTTGATCTTCCCACTATCCTGCCTACTTCTTTTCTTGATCTTTCTATATTCCCATCTTTCATACTTCCAATTATTCTTTTTGTGTGCTCAATCATACTCCCATTGCAAATCATAAAATACAGCAGCACTGCTGAAACAATATTGCCAAAAATTAAATTTAACCTAAAAGAATAAAAAATGAGGAAAAATGATACTGCGTAAGTAATTAAAGATACTACTGCAAGAATTATAAACCCATTAATTTTTTTCTTACCTTTTGAGTAGCTATCTTTTAGCAATCCTTTTTCTAAAAACTTTATAAAATTTCCCATAATTACAACAGGATGCAATCTGGATTGTGGATCACTAAATATAAAATCCAGCATGAAAGCTAAAAAAATAATTATTATTCTATTTAAAGGAAACTTTAAAATGATTAAACAATCCAACATTTTTTCCTAAAATTACTTTCCTTTATATAAATCTATATAATATTTTTTCAGGCAGCTTAGAAGTTTTTTATTTTCCCTGCCAGTTTTTACTGCTAACCTTATAAATCTATTATCCAGCCCCCTAAAATTGCTACAATCCCTTACAAGCATCCCAAAATTTTTAGCTATATAGCTTCTAAGTTTATCAGAAGTAATTCTGCTATCATCAATCCTGCAAAGAATAAAATTTGCTGACGGTTTAAAAGGCTTAAGCCATTCTATCTCTCTTAAATCTTTAAAAAAAATATCTTTCTCTTTTAAAACATATTCCCTGCTTTTTTTTATAAAAACCCTATTTTTTAATAATTCTATTCCTATGAGTTGGGCCAAGTTATTTACCGACCATGTAGGCTGCCTCTTTAATAGTTTTTCAACTAATCCGCTATGGCCAACCAGGCACCCAAGTCGGAGTCCGGGAATTGCAAAAAATTTAGTAAGGGCTCTTAAGACAGCAACATTTTTTCTTTTTAGCGCAAATTCTGCCAAAGTAAACTTTTCATCTCCCTCTATAAAATCCATAAATGCTTCATCCACTATCACAAATATATTTTTTTTACTACATTTCCTTACTAAATATTTAATCTCATCTCCATGTACAAGAAATCCAGTAGGATTGTTGGGGTTACAGATAAATATTACATCTACTCCCCTGTAAGCCTTTTTTAATATTCTATCTACATTAAAATCAAACCTGTCATCAACCATAAAATTTAAAAACTCACACATTGAGTTCACGGAAATTGATGCTCTTTCATATTCACTATAAGCTGGTACAAGAATCAATGCCCTTTTGGGAGCAAATGTATTCACCAGTAGATATATCAATTCATTTGAACCATTACCAGGCAACAAATTTTTAATATTAACATTTAAGCTTTTAGAAAGTTCTTTTTTAAGCAACTTATATTCAGGATCAGGGTAATGGTATATCTCATCTATTTCTTTATTGATAAGTTCCTTTATGCTGTCTGGTATTCCTAAAGGATTTATGTTTGAGCTAAAATCAATAATTTTATCACTAGAAATATTATATTTATCTATAGCTTCCCTTAAATTGCCCCCATGAGTAAAATTATTCATTCTTTTCCGATACTCCTGCCCGGCTAAATGTAGCCATTTCATTCAATATCTTAACAGAGGCTTCTACAATACTTATTCCCAGTGCTGCTCCTGTTCCCTCTCCCAGACGCATATCAAAATCAAGCAACGCTTTAATGCCAAGCTTGTCTAGAATAATTTTATGGCCTCTTTCAACAGATGAATGTGATGGAATCATATAATTCACTGAGTCAGGGGCAATAGTATATGCAATCAATGCTCCTGCTCCTGAAATAAAGCCGTCAATTACTACTGGCACTTTACAGGCTGCACATCCTAAAATAATTCCAGCAATTCCTCCTATTTCAAATCCACCAACTTTTGATAGAACATCTATACCATCGCATGCATCGGGATTATTAAGTGAAATCGCTTTTTTTATGATATTTATTTTATTCTCAAGACCTTTCTTATCAATCCCTGTTCCAAGCCCTGTGACATCTCCTACATCTGTCTTGCAAATCACTGAGGCTACTGCACTGCTGGCAGTAGTATTACCTATACCCATGTCTCCTGTAGCCAAAATATCATAACCTTTTTCTATCATATTCTTAGCTACTTCGATCCCCGCTTCCAATGATTTTATTGCCTGCTCCTTTGTCATTGCTGCGCCCTTTGCCATATTCTTTGTACCATAATCAATCTTTTTTTGTATCAGGGAAGAATTTTCTTTGAAATCAGCTGCAACTCCAATATCTACCACAAACACATCAGCTTCAATATGCCTGGCTAAAACATTTATTGCTGCACCGCCACTTAAAAAATTATAGACCATCTGAGTAGTTACTTCTTTAGGATATGCGCTTACCCCTTCATCAACTACACCATGGTCAGCCGCCATTACAATTATAGCTTTTTTGCCAATTTTAGGATTTATATCACATTTAATGCTTACTATTTGCTTTGCTAGCTCCTCAAGACGACCAAGACTGCCCTGGGGCTTGGTTAAGTCATCTAATTTTGCCTGAGCTTTCTGACTCCAGCTTAAACCAAGTTTCCCAATCTTTGAAGCTACTTCTTTTATCTTCTCCATTTGTTCCTTCCTATCTATTATTAGTATTATAAACTTATAAATAAAAAATCCCTAACACAAATAATTATAAAATGTGTTAAGGATTTTACCAATCAATAAAAATATTTATTCAATATCCCCTTCCATGTCCAGTGTTATATTTCGTAATTTTTTTAACTTTTCTTCTTCAACTTTCCAGTAACCTCTCCTCTCAGATTCCATTAATAGTTCGTTTATCTTTATAGCTGCATATGGATTATTTAGCTGCATTTTTTTTCTCATATCCTCATTAAATATTAGCCGATCTGCAACCTCATCAAATATCCAATTTTCAACTTTTCCCGTCAATGCTGTTAGCCCAAGAAGATACTCCACCCTATCCTTTATTTTCTTTGCACCATGAAAATCATGTTTTAACATTCCGTCTACCCATAAAGGATTAAGAATTCTTGTTCTTGTTGCTCTTTCAATAACTATTTTTAAATCTTCTACAACGATATCTTCTTCTGTTGAATCAGTAACTAAAACTTCTGCTTTCTCTCCTTTTTTATCTTGAACAGTCCTTGACAATCCTCCTAAAAATTCATAGTAATGATCAAGATCTGTAATTTCATACTCTGTGTTGTCTCTTTCTTGGGTAACAATATCGATTGTTTTTAAAATATTAGAGAATGCTTGCTCATTCTTTTCAACTCTTCCTTTATAATAAGCATAACTCATGCTATCGTCATAACTTTTAACTAAATCCTTCTCGTCATTCCAGCTGCTACTTTCAACCAACGTCCTCACGGGAGTAGCATATTCTGTTGGTGAGGGACCAAAAATTCTTGCTAGAGCAAAATCTTTCAGCCCTTTTTCATTTTTAAGATAATGTTTCCTTATAAAATTTTCTTCATGAGATTCATCAAGTTTAGCAATCATTTCTATTGCTCTATTTATCAAATCAATATGTGTCCCAAAAGTGTCTCTAAAGATGCCGCAAATAGTGATTACTGCATCTATTCTAGGCCTTTTTAACTCATCTAGTGGTATAATTTCAAGTTCTTTGAACCAGGGACTCTTTTTATGCTTTATTCTTACCCCAAGAAGTGAGAGAATTGTAGCAATTGTATCCCCGCCGGTCTTCATCGTCTCAAATCCCCAGAGTACAATCCCTATGCTTTCAGGATATTTGCCATATTTTTTTAGATAGGAATCAATTAATAAATCTGCAGCTTTTCTTCCTCTTGCTTCTGCCGCAATTGTAGGAATGAGTCTGGGGTCAAAAGCATACATTGCTCTTCCTGATGGGTATACATCCGGATCACGAACAGGGTCACCGCCACAAGCTGGCAAAATATATCTCCCCTCCAAAGCTCGCAGGAGCCCTTTGTTTTCTGAGGATTCTTGAACATTCTCTATAATATTTCCTACTAAC
>JAUWCR010000203.1 GCA_030609215.1 Actinomycetes bacterium
TTATCAATAAAATTTAGTTTGTTTTATTAACTATATTAAGATAGGAGAGGTATAATGAAATATAAGAAGAATATTCCTAAAAATAAAAAAAGTTCTTACGTACAGAAAATTTTTAATATTGTAGTAGAAAGAAATAAAGGAGAGCCAGAATTCCACCAATCTGTAAAAGAGTTTCTGGCTTCTATAGAACCTGTAATTGAAAAAAACCCTAAATATGAAAAAGCAGGGATTTTGGAAAGAATAGTAGAGCCTGAAAGACAAATTATTTTTAGAGTCCCCTGGGTTGATGATAAGGGTATTTTAAGGGTAAACAGGGGATTTAGAGTTGAATTCAATAGTGCTATTGGTCCATACAAAGGAGGCTTAAGATTTCACAAATCAGTTAATCTGGGAATTATAAAATTTTTAGGGTTTGAACAGATTTTTAAAAATTCTCTTACTGGACAATGTATTGGTGGTGGAAAAGGAGGAAGCGATTTTGATCCTAAAGGAAAATCTGATATGGAAGTTATGAGATTCTGTCAGAGTTTTATTACTGAATTATTCAGATATATCGGTCCTTGCACAGATGTACCTGCTGGAGATATTGGTACTGGAGCTAGGGAAATTAATTATATGTTTGGTCAATACAAGAGACTTAAAAATTCTTTTGATGGAGCGTTTACCGGAAAAAGTATTGAATGTGGTGGAATTATATTAAGAAAAGAAGCTACAGGATATGGTTTAATATATTTTATGGATGAGATGCTTAAGAAGAATAATAAGTCATTAAAAGGAGCAAGAGTTATAATTTCAGGATCTGGCAATGTTGCAATATATGCAAATAAAAAAGTTAGTGAACTAGGTGGCAAAGTAGTTGCTATGAGTGATTCAAATGGTTATATTTATGACCCTGAAGGAATTGATTTAAATGTTATAAAAGAAATAAAAGAGTTTTGTAAAAAAAGGATACATGATTATAAAAGGAAACATCCTCATGCAGAGTATGTTGATAATTCTTTAGATATATGGAAAATTAAGTGTGATATTGCACTACCATGTGCAACCCAGAATGAGATTGATGAGGAAGCAGCTAAAAATTTAGTAAAAAATGGCTGCTATGCAGTTGGTGAAGGTGCAAATATGCCCTGCAATTCAAAAGCAATTAAAATATTTTTAGAAAATAAAATTTTATATGCTCCCGGGAAAGCATCAAACGCAGGTGGAGTAGCAGTATCAGCGCTAGAAATGTCACAAAATAGTTCAAGAACTCACTGGGATTATGAAAAAGTTGATAGAAAGCTAAAAAGTATAATGTCTTGTATTTTTAAAAAATCAACTATGAAAGCTAAAGAATACGGGGATGAAGGAAACTTGGTTCTTGGAGCAAACATTGCAGGATTTATTAAGGTTGCAGATGCTATGATAGCTCAAGGCATAGTATAAGAGAAAGATTTTTAGTACCAATGTAAAATTTTTTAAAATTAGATATAATATTAACTATTAAATTAATAGTATTGGTAAAATTGCCTAAAGATTGTAGAAATTGAAAATATCTTTAATTGAATTAGGAATCAAAAATAGTGTAAATATAGTAAGGATTTTTAATTGAATAATGTCATATTAAGAGATTTTTCATATATAGTTTCTATAATAATAGAAATTGGATTGCCTTTAATACTTGCATTCATAATATGGAAAAAATTTAAAGTATCGTGGGCAATATTTTTTTTAGGAATGGTTTTATTCTTAGCTTCGCTTATTAGAATTCCCTTAAATAATTATGTTGCTGGTTTGATCAAATTTAATTTCCATGGAGAAAAATTTATTATAATTTCAGCATTATTTGTTTCATTAGCAGCTAGTCTATTTGAGGAAGGAGTTAGAATACTAGCAATTGGCGTAATAATAAAACCAAGAAATTTCTACAAAAGTATAATGTATGGAATTGGTCATGGCGGTGGAGGAGAATCAATGATATTTGTTGGTATTGCATCTTTAATTAACTATATTTTATTTAGATTCTTTCCAAATACCCTTCCTGCGTATACTATTTCCCAGTTCCAGGATATTAATTGGTATTTACCTTTAGTGGGCTCACTGGAAAGAATTTTTGCTATTACCATACAGGTGTCTCTTTCAGTTATGATAATTCATGCTTTTTTAAAGAGAAAATTTTATTTTATAGCTATAACAATTATTTATCATTTTCTAATTGATTTTATTGCAATATATGCAGGGTATAAATTTGGAATAATGGTAACAGAAATCATTATTTTTGTATTTGCTGGGGTTAGTATTGCAATAATTTTTTTTCTTAGACCTAAGAAAATAGATAAAATCTTAATTAATTATTAATCTTTGTTAATATTCTTATTGAAGTATAAAAAAATACCCCAAGTTACCTTTTACCATAGTTTCCACCTTAGGCTACTCTACATCTTGGGGTCTTATCTTAAATCTTTTCTCAGGGACTTTTTAACATATTAACTTAATCTTTATATTCTTTCGTTTATAAATTTATGCTATTATTAAAAGTTGCCTCCTGATTCAAGACTATTTAAATATAGCAAAGTTAATTATTTATGTCAATAGAAATTAATAGAAAATAATAAAAAATTTCTAATTATTAAAGTTTAATAGATTATAATAAAAATTTTTATTATTTAAGGCAAGGAAGAGTATAAAATATAATTTAATATATATTTTTTTAGAATAAAAAAGATATAATTTAAAAAAACTATAATAAAAAGAAACTAAGTGTAGTAAAATATTAAAAATAATTTTTAAAGAAAAAAATATTGAAAAGAAACTAAT
>JAUWCR010000059.1 GCA_030609215.1 Actinomycetes bacterium
CCCGCTGTAATCATTTCCATGGGAGCATTTTTAATAATATTAATATCTGCTATAATAGCTTTGGGAGAAATGGCGGTATATGTTGTTTTTAAACCATTGACAATTAACGCTGAAACGGTTGAAGCGTATCCATCCATTGAAGGTGCAGTTACTACAATAAAATAGGGAATACTTAATTTATAACTCAGATATCTTGATAGATCGTTTAAAGTTCCCGAACCAATAGCAAGAATTAAGTCTGTATCGCAATTAATTTGAATTAGAAGTTTACCAATTGCTTTTTCATCTGGAATTAAATGTTCTTCATCTTCAAAAATGTATTTTTTTAAATCAAACCCATTTCCCTGTAATGCTGTTTCAGTAATTTCTCCGGCAACTTTATAAGTATTGGCATCGGCAATAATAAAGATTTTTTTAAAATTATATTTATTTATTAGAGAAGGTAAAAAAGCAATTGCTTCTTTTTCTATTACAATATTATCGATATCTACTCTATGTTCTTTGCCGCAATTACAAGTAAACTTTGCATTAAGAAAATCTCTAATTTTAAATTCTTCTAAATTTATCAATTAATCCTCCCTATAATACTTTGGGATTTATAATGCTATACAAAAACTCACCGCATAGAAGTAATAATAAATTATTTGTAACAATTTCGGATTAATAACCTATTATTTCATGCGCGGAAACAACCAAACAAGAAAGCAAAACGATATTTCTTAATTTTAAAATAGGCTGTTTTAAATACGCATAAATACGCATTTAAAACAGCCTCGGTAATTTTTTACACAAATAAACCCAATAGTTTCTGGTGTTGTTTTGCGATTAATAATTCCATATCAAATACAAGTGTACTTTTTATCACTTCTATACTTATTATATCATACCCAATTATATCTATTTTTTTCTTATGCAATACAAGTCAGCTATATAGAAAAAAAGGAACTTCCAGATCAATAGACCATTCCGAAGTAATGGTTCTGGCTCCCATTTTATCCTCGTAATTTACTCTGGCTAATTCATTTGTATATTTTAAAAGATAATCGATATGAACAATATTTCTAATCAAAACCAGCGATAATCTAAAAGTATATTTTGTTACAGAAATTGTTTTTCTACCAACTAAATACAATAAAGGTATTCCTCTAGAAATAGCTACTCCAATGTAAATACTTGCTCAAGATTCATTCTGTAACAGGCAATAATTATCAACTTATTTGCAGCCAAAATTACCTATTTGCTAATTATTTAAAATTCAGTTATCATCATTCAATATTTTAACTTATTCTTTTATATGTTTGAAACTGTCTGTGTCCTGTAAGTCCGTACTTAAAAATTTTATTTTACTAAGATAGGGTAACAATTGTTTTAAGAAGTTTTTAATTTAACGGAAAGTGACTAATGTATTTAAAATAATATTTTAATCACTTTTCTTTAAATTAAATATTTGTTAATTTAAATAAATCATCTTTTGTATGCTTATATATATTTATATAAACTTCAAATAATTTTGCATAGCGCTCGTGCCATGTATTATCAGGCATGATAACCTTTTTTATTTTTATTGATTTCCGGCTAATATCTCTAACGTTATTATATAATTTTACCCCTACACCTGCTAATAGTGCATCTCCAAATGGAGCTCCTATTGAGGTTTCAGGTACTAATATGGGCATATTAAGCATTGATGCCTTAATTTTAAGCCATAAATCACTATTACTTCCCCCGCCTACTGCTTTCAGTTTATTAACTTTCAAACCTAATTTATTTACTTCTTTTAAATTATGGTATAAAGCAAAGGAAGTTCCTTCCAAAATCGCTCTAATCATTTGCTTACGGGTAGTATTTAACGTTAATCCAATAAACATTCCTCGTGCATGTGAATCCCAGATAGGTGATCTTTCTCCCATCATATATGGTAAGAATAATAAATTACCTGCTCCTGCCTCTACTTTACTGGCTTCTAAATCCATAAGTTCAAAAATATTAAGATTTAATTTCTGAGCTACTTTTTTTTCAGTATTAACAAATTGATCTCTAAACCATTTTAAACATGCCCCGGTAGAGCTCATTGCTCCAAATATTAAACAATGATTTCCGAACCCTTGATACATGACTGTCAGATTTTTATTATTTTTCCATTTATCAGAAGCTATAAGTAAAACCGTAGAAGTGCCTGTCATTTCAACTGCTTCGCCAGAATTAATAACTCCTGCTTCTATAGCCGCAGCAGGACCATCAACCGTACCTGCAATTACAGGAATTCCTTGACTTAAACCGGTCACTGCTGCTGCCTTTTTAGTTACTGTTCCAATAATATCTGTACATTCATAAATTTTCGGTAATATCTTTGGGGAAATATCCAACTGCTGACATAATTCTTGAGACCATCTATTTTTATTTTTATCATATATTTGTGAAAGACTGGCATGTACCTTGTCTATCGAAAAACATCCTGTCAATTTATAATTTATATATCCATTGCATTGTAAAATTTTATAAGTACGATTCAGTAAATGGGATTCATTTTTTTTAAACCATAATAGTTTTGGAAAAGTAAAATATGGATCAATGCGATTTCCAGTAATTTCCTTTATTTTTACTTCTCCTATTTTTTGTCTTAAGAAATCACACTCTTTTTCCGATCGCCGATCCATCCATATTAATGCATTACGTAAAGGATTTCCCTTTATATCTAAGGGCAGCACCGTAGGGGCCTGTGAACTAACTCCAATAGCAGCAATTTCATATTTGTTTATTTGGAGATTATTTGTAATTTGAGAAATCGTTTCAGCAGTCGCCTCCCACCATTGCTCAGCATCTTGCTCTGCCCACCCAGCTTCTGGAAAAAATGTCGGATATTCAGCACTTTCTTGGGTTAATATCGACCCATCTAAAGCAAATAATACAGATTTAACATTTGTTGTACCAATATCAATACCTAAAATACATTTACTCATATTAGCTGCTCCAAATATATTTAAAAACCTTTGAATGAATCAAATAACCAACCTACATAGCAGGTGGTTTTAAAGAAAAGAGACACCTATAAGGGGTAAACCCTTGTTGGTCTTTCTCCCCTTCTTTCTTTTTCTTGATATTTTACATATTTTCTAATTTTTGTCTCACCCAAACCCATGGCGTTACACAATATCCACGGATTAAAAAAATAGTTTCCACAATAGGGCTTCCTTTTGAGAGCAGGATAACTTTTGAAGAGTTTTATCAATGTCTTGCCTTTAATATACCCATTACTTCGGATATCGATAATCTGGAAAGCATAGAAGATACCATATGTATATGTTCTTCTTTTAGATTAAACTTTGAACACTCTCTTTAACTCCTTTCCCTTTATCCATCGTATAACATCTTCTACTATCATTTTGGATTGGTATGTTGGCACATCATCAGAGGCACCTGCAATATGTGGGGTAAAAGTAACATTTTCCATATTTAAAAGTGGGTGATTGGAAGGTATAGGCTCATACCAATATACGTCTAAAGCTGCACCCGCAATCTTTTTATTCTCTAATACTTTAATCAATGCATCTTGTTTTATAATCGATGCCCGAGCAGTATTAATAATATATGCATTAGATTTCATTAGCGAAAGCTCCTTTTCACCTATTAAACCTATTGTTTCTTTCGTAACCTTACAATGAATAGAAACAAAATCAGCTAAGCTTAAAAGTGTATTTAGGGATACTAATTTTACCATTATTATTTTTGCATCTTCTTTGGAACAATATGGATCATATGTAATAATATTCATGTCAAATGCTTTTGCAAATTTTGCTACACGTCTCCCAATATTTCCTAATCCAATTAATCCTAACGTTCTACCCCTGAGTTCGTATCCTCTAAATTTTTTATACGGGCTGTTTTCATCTATATTCCACATCACATCGTCCTGATGAGGTGTATTGTATATATCCCTGACAGGCTTTCCTAAATATTTTCCAATTTTCATACTATGATGTGCTCTTGCAATATGACGTAATTCTGCCAATATTAATCCTATGGTAAATTCGGCCGCTGAATTTGCATTACGTCCTGGTGTATAAATTACAGGTATATTCATGGCACTCGCTGCTTTTACATCAATATTAACAGGAGTGCCTCTTGGGCATCCAATTAATTTTAGTTTTTTTGAATTCTTTATAATTTTTTTTGTTATATTTTCATAGCTTGCAATTAGTATATCTGTATCTTGTAATATTTCTATAATTTTATCTTCATTAAATAATTTCCCATTTTTAACCCAACCTGTCACAGTTACATCACAATATTTCCTTAATTGATTTAATTCATTTTCAAGAATTGTTGCAGTTACTACAGCCTTGTATTTTTTCATAAAAAGCCCTCTTTCGTTTCATTCTGTCTATAGCCAACGATATTTTTTTATATTTTTACTTTTGATATAAAAAACAATATTAATCTATCTACTACTTTTGTCCATATTTTTCTAAATAAAACTTACGCATATGATTAACATCTTCATTTGTTAAACATACAGGACCACCAAATGCTTGTGTGTCAATAAATACCTTCGCTGCTTTTTCTACGATCTGAGATGTTATTAAAGCCTCATTTAAATTTCTTCCAAGACAAACAGGACCATGACTTGCTAAAATTATAGCATTTCTATTCTCAAGTTTTTTTACCGCATTTTTTACCATTTGTTCTGAGCCCGGTAATGCATATTCTGTAATTCTTATAGAGCCCCCTACAATTTGTACCATATCATCAAGCAAAGGTGGTATATCTTTGCGGGCTGCAGCAATACTACTTGCATTAACAGAATGAGTATGCATCACCGCATTTATTTCTGGACGTACTTTATATATTTCTGCATGAAGCGGAAATTCTACAGATGGCTTCAATTTTCCCACATAACTCAAGTCATGTATATTTGCCAAGACCATATCTTCTGGTTTAAGTATATCATAACCCATTCCGCTTGGTGTGATAATCATATAATGTTTATCTACTCTTGCACTAATATTTCCCCAGGTACCTGCTGCAAGTCCCATTTTAGACATTTTTATTGAAATTTCTAGCACTTCTTTTTTAATATCTTCTAATTCCATTTTATCAACAACCTCCTTAAATATTAATTATATTAAAATATTATATTATTTTATATAGGCACAACCATTCTTGCAGCAACAAAACTGATGTAAAAAATCTAAATGATAATTTTTTGCACTTATTCATATTTTATACTTAAATGGAGCGGTATTTTATTTTAGCGGAAACACTCTATCTATCAAAGTGGAAATGGGAACAAATTCCCAGCAAGTTGGGACAAATGATAATCTGTTAAGGTGACTACCATACATGTAAAAATCTGATAGTCCTATAACACTTATAATACCTTCATTCTTAATTTCTCATTTTAATTGCTATATAATTCTGACTTCCTAGCTTCCCAAAAATTTTCCATTTCTATTCTGAGGTTTTTAAATATATTATAAAATCGCTTATATTTAATATGTTTATTTATATCAGGAATAAATTTTGTTTCTTCCTTTCTTTTTATTCCAGAAAAATCATTACTATGTGTTAAACTAACTTTTAAAGTACTGACTATCCCAGCTATGCCCAGTTGCTTTACTGTAGCACGCACCACTTTTTTCCCCAAACAATCAGAAATCATTTGACATAACATTTTGCTTTTTGAACCTCCACCAGAAATATAAACCATATCATAAATTTGCGGAAGTGATTGATAACAATCATATAATGAAAATACAAGTCCTTCGTATGCTGCTTTTACCATATCTATTTTATTGTGTGTAGATTTTAATCCATAGAATCCTCCACACGCAAACGAATTTTTAAAAGGAGCTCTCTCTCCATATATATATGGATGGTATATAATACCCCTACTCCCCAATGGCACTTTTAATAATCTATTCTCTAATTGTTCAAAAGTTAAATCAGGATAAAAAACATTTTTTACCCAATCTATTGTTGATGTGCCGTTTAATGTTGGCATGAGGTTCATATATTTTTCCGGCACTATATAGCATATTCCCATCCCATTTTTAAAGTCTATATACCTTTTATCAAGTATAATTTCGTTACATAAAGTAGTGCCTACAATCGTACATGCTTCTCCATTTTGTTTTATTCCAGCTCCCAATGCAACTGCTGCAACATCGACTGCACCTGCAATTACAGGTATACCTTCTTTAATGCCTGTTTGATTACTTGCATTTTTTTTGACATTGCCAATGATAGTTGTAGATGGTACAGCTTCGGGGAACAATTTTTCACATTTTCCCAAATCCATTATTTCTAAAATTTCACCAACATATTTTTTTTTAAAAATATTTAACAAAGCAGTTGAGGCATCTGAGTAGTCTGTTACTAATTCTCCTGTAAGCATAAAATTCAACCAATCTTTGCAATGAAGAATAGTTGATATTTTTTTAAAATTTTCTTTTTCTTTTTCTTTTAACCATCTTAATAGTATATGCGAAGATCCTGCATAAACAGGATTTGCAAAATTCTTTATGCAAATTTTATCAATATCATCCCTATTTGATATTTTTAAATTTTTTGTACGTGTATCATTCCATAACAATGCGTTTCTTACAGGTTTACCTTTGCTATCAACCGGCCATAATCCATCGCCCTGGCCTGTTATGCCTATTCCAACTAATTTATTCCATATTTGTGGGTTCCTTTGGCTAAGTGAATTTGTAATTTTACACATCGTATTCCATAATTCCATCATGTTAATTTCGCATGCACCCTCAAAGGGGAATAATACTTTTACAGGCATACTTGCAATATCAATTTGATTCCCTTCACCGTCAATCAATGCTGCCTTTATTCGCGAAGTACCTGCATCTATGCCTAAAAAATACACAAACTATCATCACCTTACCATAAAAGACTTATATAACATAAAAAATACTTAACTATACTATTTGATTAAACTTTAGACTATTCCCTATCTATATTATTCGTTGAATAGAGTAATTAAGGAATTAAAATAACTTTAATAGAATCTTCTCCTTTTTCAGCTATTTTAAAAGCTTTTTCCCACTCTTTTAGCGGTAATTTATGAGTAACAACTCCTTCTGTTGGCATCTTATTATTTCCGATCCATTCAATAACAGGCTCATAGCAATATGGGCTAAGATGAGACCCGTATAAATTTAATTCTTTTCTATCACTTATAATACTCCAGTCTACTGTCGTTAAATCTCCAAAAACACTAAATTCTATAAATGTACCCATTTTTCGAATCGCTTCAAGTCCTTGTTGTACACTCTTTGGATGACCTGTTGCTTCAATATAGACATCACAACCATAACCATCAGTCATTTTAAGTATTTTTTTAACAACATCTTCTTTTGCTGGATTCATTACTATGTCGGCACCAAATTTTTTAGCGAGCTCTAATCTATCTTCTTTTAAGTCCAATACTACAAATTTCTTTGGATTCCTCATTCTGATAGCTCCTACCATTCCAAGACCAAGTGTTCCTGCTCCTGATAATACAACAAAATCTTCATTAGTAATATTTGCTCTGTCA